>DATIED010000527.1:0-5682 GCA_035455965.1 Spongiibacteraceae bacterium | reverse complement strand
ATAGCGAAGGCAATATCGAGGAAGGCATCGAGCTGGCTTTCCACCCGTTCATTCCGCTGAAAAACTATCCGGGGAACAAATAGCCTGGAAACAAATAGCCGGGGAATAAATAGATAGTTGTTCGCTGCTGGTTAACGGTTGTCGGTTAACGTATCGGATCGGTTGGCGCGGATTAGCTGCGCTAACTGACCGGGGCTTCGATGACGCCATCGAACCTTAGCGGTGCCGGAACGTTAACGTTAGCGGCGGGACTCGCCAGATAGGCGCGCACCTGATACTTCTGAAACAGATAATCCCGTAGCGCACCGAAGGCCATGGCCGGCTCGATATTGGCGGCAAGCTTTTCGGCGATGCGCGTCGCCAGATAATCGGGATTGATAATGCCGATCGCCAGCATCTCGATATCTTCGTGCGCCACCGCGCGCTCCTCGCCGACGGTGCCATTGATCAGGCGCTCCAGGTGCGGCACATCGAATTCAAAATAACTCAGCATCTCCTCGCCGCTTTCCAACAATGCTACCAGCATCGGTACACCGCTCAATTGTCGGTTCAATAGCGGCATCAACCGCGTCGACAGTGCTTTTACCGCATAGCGAAAAATTTCCGACTCTTTCACATCCAGGCGCAATGCAATCTCTTTGACCCGGCGCAGATCCGCAACGCCGAGCCGGACAGAAATATTTTTCTTGATAGCCATATTCAATATCCTTGTCCGCAGCTGGACTGCGCGTTTTTGTCTATCGACCCGGCAGCAGGGCTACTCTGTTTTGTCCGTCGGCGCTGTTTTGACCGTCGGCGCTGTCTTGGTCGTCGACTCGTTGTTGGCGCTCGGGGCGACCGGCTCTGCAGCGGGCGCGCTCACTTGTAAATCGTCGTTGCGATAGCGATAGTCCTGCACCAGATTTTCAATTTCTACTTCTTTAAGACCAGTAAACGGTTCTTTCTGTTTGACGGCATCGAGCACGCCTTTCTGTTGATAGCGCGTCAATAATTCGCGGTTAAGATCGAATAACTGCTTATTGTTGCCGTAACACAGCGCGAAGTTATCCGTTTGTACCTTCAGTGCAACTTCCAGACGAGTCCGCCGCTCGATCTGCTCTTTCAGTTGCGCGCGCAATGCCGCCAATTGCTCATTGCTTTTGGCGTCGTGCTGCTTCCACTGCTCGATCGTGCTGCTGAACTTTTCTTCGGCTTTGCGCTGGTTCTCGGCGGAGCTGCTCTTGGTGTCGCCCAGCTCCTTCGTCACCTTGTCGACCTGCTGTTTCAGCGTATCGAGCTGTTGCTGCAGATCCGCTTTTTCGCTGGTGGCCTGGCGCAGCATAAATTGCGCTTTCGCCAACGCATTTTTCTGCGCGTTGGCATCCTGCTGGGCCAGCGCACCATCGACGACCAGCAAGTTAGCCGCGCATACCATCAATCCGGCGCAAAGCAGAGAATATCGATTCGACATGTCGTTCCTTAAAACTTCGCGTTGAGATCGAGTTGTAGGGTATCGATACCGAGCTTACCGGTCCCTACCCCCGTGTATTCCGGGTAGTTATCGCCGTCGATTTCATTCGAGCTCAGCCAGCGCAGCGATAACCAGGTGTTATCGGCAATGCCGTAATCGAACTTCAGCACGTAGCCTTTCGCATCGGTGCCGCCACCATGGAAATCGGAGTCGGTGAATTCGGCCAATACCGCATCGCGCTCGAGGTAGCGATACATAAACGAAACCTGCCAATCGCGCGCCTTGCTGATAACCGGCCAGCCGATAGCGACTCTGGCCTGATAGCCTTTGGTGCGGGCATCGACAGTTATATTGGTACCGCTATCGCCGTTGATCCGATCCTCGACATCCTTCTTATCGAAGCCGATATTCTTCACGTAATCCGCACTGACCAGCACATGCACCGGCGCAAAATTAGCAATATCGTACTCGGCGAAAATATCCACCAGCTTATAGTCCGCCGCATGTGCAAATAGTGCATTGCCCGCGCTCGGATCTAAATCGTTGCGGATATTGAACAATGTATTACCCTTCTGCAGCGCCTGCGGCGCGGTGTAATCGAGCGAGGTGTCGTCGAGCGCGTTCATTTTACCGACGATATTTTTATAGCCGTAGTAAGCGGCGGCAAGCGTAAATTTACTTTGATCGGCGGTATCGTATTGGAAACCGGTCTGCGCCGAGAACAGCCATTTATCGTGCGAACTACGATCGATTTCCTGCAACGGAAATGCGCCCACCGTAATGAATGGATCGAACGAGCGAAACTCTTCGTCCATACTGTCGGAGCGCAACATCCACCAACTGGCGGCGACGCCCTCGAACGTTAAATCGTTGTCCCATACCAGATCGGTACTGAAGAACGGATTCTCGATACGGCCGCCGCTAAACGTAAAGCTTTTCGATAAATTGCTGTATTTCAGATAGGCCAGATCAAAGGTGTTCTGCCACTTCTGCTCGTAGGTACCCATGGTCTGGTTGGTGCTGACCGGATCGGCTTGATTGCCCGTGACCAGGCGCGCGCCGGCGGTAAATTCGTCGTTGACCCTGGCATTGACGCCGAGCCGAAACCGCGCACGCAGACGATTGCGATCCTCGGTGGTATTCAAGAACAAATCGGGAGAATTACCCGCAAACCCACCCTTGCTGTTGATGTAAGGAATGTTGAAGTAATCGTCCTGCGCATTACCGCTCGCATAAAACGTCGATTCTTCGCGCAAACGCATATCGCCGGAGAACTTGATGCGATTAATCCACTCCGGCAGCGCGCCCGGCAAACCCCAACGCTCGGTTTTGGCCTGCGCCAGCACGTCGCGCGAAACATCCTCCTTTAAACCGATGCGGACCTGATCGCGAATTTCATCTTTAATATATTGCGGCACATACGGCACGCGCACTACCTGCGCATCGGCTACCGGTTTCGCATCGCGCTGCTCCGCACCGACGCTTTCGACCGCCGCGCCGGCGACTGTGCGCTTGCGCTCTTTAATCTTCTCGGTCAGCGCCTTTAATTTAGTCTTGTCGATCACGCCTTCGTCGACCAACAATTTAAGCAAGTCTTGCGCTGTGACTTCGCCCAACGTCGCGTCCTCCGCGCGCCCCACCTGTGTCGCCCCCACCAAAGCAATCAACACAGCAGCTTTCAATCGGTGATTCATCATTGTTCTCATAGTTTTAAATATAGTTTTAATGCAGTTTACGAATCTTGTTTTAAGCCGGTTTTAAAGCGTCTTTGCGGCTGTTTATAAAACGGATTTAATTCTTAGCTTCACTACGCTGGCCGCTTCCAATGGTCGCGGCTTTGCCAGCTTGCGCTTATCGGTCAATATTTTTCGAATGATGTCGGCAGCTTGTTTGTCGCCATTTACCATCTCCACATCGAACTGCTCGAACTCGCCGCCATCGCCGACCTTTAACGTCAGCATTACGACATAATCCATATGCTTCAGCCGTGCGTTTTCCAAAATTAATTCATTGATCTCCTGACGCACGCTCTGCTCGTACGCGCCGCCGGTACCGCCGCCCCACGCGCGCCCGGTATTTTTTCCCAGACCGAAACTATCGTTACCGGTCGCCGCTCCGGCCGCGGCCTCGGGCGCCGCGGCCTCCTCGGGCGTATCCTTGGGCGGGGCCTCGGTCTCTTTCTTGATCGGCTCCTCCTTCACCTCCGGCTCCTTGATCTCCTCTTTAGGCGGTGGCGGCGGAGGCGGTGGCGGCGGATTCAGCATCGTGATTTGCTGCACCATCTTTTTCTGCTGCGGTTCGTCCGTATGAAACAATTTCTTCAGATACAAACCGACCACGAGCGCAATCACGATCAAAATAACGATCGCGGCTGCAGGTAAAAACTTTAACCATGGCTTTGACATGAGGACAAAGTGTCCGACAATTATTTAACAAACAGATGACAGAACAGTGACGAAAAAACTTATTCTCGCTGCGAATCACTTCGCGACTTTTTGCGTCACCAAACCCAGTTGCGTAATTTCCACGCGCCCCAATACATCGAGCACGTCGACCACGCGCTGATACTGCACTTGCGAATCGGCTTTAACGACCACAGGCAACTCGGGATTTACCGCTTTGTATTGCCGCAATAGCGACTCCAACTGATCGAGGCTGACCGGATAGGCATCGAGATAAATGCTGCCATCCGGCGTTACCGTCACCGCCTTGGTCTGCGGCTTATTCAAGCTCGGCGCGTTGCTGGCCTTCGGCAGATTGACCTTGATGCCCTGCACCGTGGCTGTGGTCAAAATGATGAAGATGATCAACAACACGTACGCCAGGTCGAGCATTGGCGTGACATTGATGTCATCGAAAACTTTGTCGTCATCGGACACATTCATTGCAGGTTCTCGCTGTTAGTAGTTTGTAGTTAGCTAGTGGTAGTTGGTTTTATCAACCAACTACCAAAACCCAAAAGCCAACCACCATTTTCCGCACTCTATTTGCCGTAGTACTCGGCCAAACGCGTAACGAATTCGTCGGCAAATACGCGCATATCCGCCGTTGCAGCTTTGATTTTCGACATCAGGTAGTTGTAACCAAACAGCGACGGAATCGCGACCAACAGACCCATTACGGTGGCCGCCAGAGCCGCTGCCACACCCGGTGCGATCGCATTGATATTCACATCACCCGAAGCCGCGATCGCCGCGAATACGATCATGACGCCGACCACGGTGCCGAACAGACCGATAAACGGTCCGCCCGCTACCGCGATCGTCAGCAATACCATCTGCGAGTTGAGACGCTGCATTTCGATCACCATTTGCGTATCCAGCGTGGCGCGAATCGAGGCAATCGCCGCATTCGACAAGCCCGCAGCGCGCGCGCCGACGGAGTTGCCCAAACGAGATTGCGTTTCCTTGATCGCGCGATGATAGATGCGATAGATCGGTGAACTCTGGAAATGATCGTGCTTGCCAAACAGAGCTTGCGTGATCGGCGCTTGCTCGAGATTTTTATCTTGAGTCGAATCCTCGCGGTCCAATTGCGCAGGATCGCTATCGCCGAGTTCACGGTACTGCTCCAGAAAGCGCTTGTTATCTTTATGCACGCGGCCGACATAAATCGATTTGCCGCCCATTACGACCCAACTGACTACCGCCATAATCATCAGCAACGACAGAATGATCCAACCGACATCATCCTGACTGCCGACGATCACCGACCAGAATCCGGAAGACTTGCCGCCGGACCCCAACTGCTCGGCCTGCTGAATTTTCAATAATTTATTGGCGATACCTTGATTGTCGACCGCGAGTGCCACCCAGCCATTGCTGCGCGCCACCGTATCGATACGAAACTCGTCGAGTTCGCCAACAAACGGATGGCCACCCTGCAAACCGTTGCCGAGCGCTATCGCGCCACCGAAATTTTGTAATTGCGCGGGCGCCGTCGCCACCTCCTTGCCATCGACCAGCAACGTTAATTTGGCCGGTGCAAGAATTACGGTGATGTACTGCCATACATCGGCGCGAATACTCGGCGATTTATTGGTTTCCACCAGACGGCCGTTAGCCAGCTTCAAACGCGCGTACAGATTATTCTGTTCGAGACCGATCATCAGCTCGCCACCGGCACCGCTGCGCTGCAATAGCCACGCATCGCCCTGCAGGTTGGCTGGCTTCAACCAGAAGCTGATCGTTGCGCCCTGCACCGCCGTTATCGCCAACGAGGGCTTATCGTCG
>DATIED010000526.1:0-5517 GCA_035455965.1 Spongiibacteraceae bacterium | reverse complement strand
AAAGCGGCAACGTCAAGGTGTATTACCTGCAATATGCCAAAGCGAAAGATTTGGCGGCGGTGCTCAATAAAGTGATGCAAAACGTCGCGCAAGCGGCCGGCGGTCAAGCCGCGACAGCGGCGCCGACCGGTAAGGGTAAAGCCAGTATCGAAGCGGACGAGGGCACCAATGCCTTGATCGTTACCGGCGATGCGGAAGTAATGTCCTCGCTGCAATCGGTGATCGAGCGCCTGGATATTCGTCGCGCCCAAGTATTGGTCGAGGCAATTATTGTCGAAATGTCGGCCAACAAAAACAGGGATCTCGGCATTCAATGGATGTTCGCCAATGCCGGCGGCGGTTACGGCAGCTCCTCGCGCGCGGATGGTATATTGGCTAAAACTTCGGCGGCAGCATTTGGTGGCGCCTCATCGACCGATACCACGTCCAATACCAGTGCCGATCCGCGCGCGATCCTGGGTGCTGCGCTGGCGGGCAATAATGGCCAAATCCTCGGTGTTGGCCGGATCAGCAATAATTTTAGTTTTAATGCGGTGTTGAGCGCGCTGCAGGAAAATATCGATGCGAATATTCTGTCGACGCCGTCGCTGCTGACGCTGGACAACGAAGAGGCCTCGATCGTCGTCGGCCAGAACGTACCGTTCAAGACCGGCTCCTATACCTCGACCGGCAACGCGACCAGCGTCAGCAGTCCCTTCCAGACGATCGAGCGCAATAACGTGGGCCTGACGTTGAAGGTGACGCCGCATATCAATGAAGGCGATTCGCTGGTGCTGGAAATTTCGCAGGAGGTGTCGAGTCTGAGCGGTGCGGCGAGCCAGGTCGATGCGACGGACGTGATCACCAACGAGCGCAAGATCGAAAGCAAGGTAATGGCGGACAATGGCCAGATTATCGTGCTGGGCGGCCTGATCAAGGATGACATACAGGAGACCGCGCAAAAGGTGCCGCTGCTAGGCGATATTCCCGTGGTCGGCCGTCTGTTTCGCAGTAACTCTTCGAAAAAAACCAAGACCAACTTAATGGTATTTTTACGGCCGGTAATCGTGCGCGAAGGCCGCACACTGACCGGCGCGACCGGCGAAAAATATCGGTTCATTCGCGGCGAACAACTGGAGAGCCGCCAGCGTGGTGACGATTTCTTCGATAAAAAGGATTTACCGTTGCTGCCCGAGTGGGAAGAGCAGTTGAAGAAAATCGAAGATATGGAGCAGCTTAAACACCAGAAAGATATTTTGAGCGTACAGCCGCAGGCTGCCGCGCAACCGGCGACCGCGCCGGCCGCGCCCCAGGAAAATAGCACCTCGCCGGGAGAGGCGACGCAATGAACGAAATGCTGCCGGCGGATGCTGTCGCTGCGGAGCAAGTGGTGCGCAGGCAATTGCCTTTTACTTTTGCACAGTCGCACGGCGTATTGCTGGAGCTGGGCAGCGAGCCGTTGCGAGTCTGGTACCGCCCCGGCCTGAAAGTGGAGACCATGCTTGAATTGCGGCGCTCCCTGGCTGAGGCCTTGCAGTGGCAGGAGTTGACACCGGCGCAATTCCAGCAACATTTAAGCGAGGCGTTCCAGCGCGATAACAGCGAGGCCGTGCAAATGGCCGAGGATCTGGGCGCCGATATCGATCTGTCCCGGCTGGCCGACGAAATTCCCGAGACCGGCGACTTGATGGACGCCGAGGACGATGCCCCGGTGATTCGTCTGATCAATGCGGTGTTGTCGCAGGCGGTGCGCGAAAAAGCTTCCGACATTCATATCGAAACCTTCGAGGAAAAACTCACCGTACGCTATCGGGTCGATGGCGTATTGACCGAGGTGCTGTCGCCGAAGCGCATGCTGGCGCCGTTGCTGGTATCGCGTTTAAAAGTCATGGCGAAGCTCGATATCGCCGAAAAAAGAGTGCCGCAGGACGGCCGCATCTCGATCAAATTGGCAGGTCACGCGGTCGACATCAGGGTCTCGACGATTCCCTCCGCGCACGGCGAGCGGGTAGTGTTGCGCTTGCTGGATAAACAAGCCGGTCAATTGCAGCTCGAGCAGTTGCATATGAACCAGCAGGTTTTGAAAGGCTATCGTAAAGCACTGCATACGGCGCACGGCATCGTACTGGTGACCGGCCCCACCGGCTCGGGTAAAACCACCACGCTGTATGCAGGCCTTACGCATATCAACGATACCAGCCGAAATATTTTAACGATCGAAGATCCCATCGAATACTTATTGCCGGGTATCGGCCAGACGCAGGTTAACGCCAAAGTCGACATGACTTTCGCACGCGGCCTGCGGGCAATTTTGCGCCAGGATCCGGATGTAGTGATGGTCGGCGAAATTCGCGATGGCGAGACCGCGCAAATCGCCGTGCAGGCGAGTTTGACCGGTCACCTGGTTTTGTCGACGCTGCACACCAATACGGCGATCGGTGCGATCACGCGTTTGCAGGATATGGGCACCGAACCCTTTTTATTATCGTCCAGCCTGTTGGCAGTGATGGCGCAACGCCTGGTGCGTTTGTTATGTAACGAATGCAAAGAGCCGTACGAGCCCGATCACGCCGAGCGCGAATTGTTAAAAGTCGGTGCCGATGCGCCGGCGCAATTATTTCACGCGCGCGGTTGTCCGCTGTGCAACAAAAGCGGTTACCGGGGTCGCACCGGTATCTACGAATTTATCGAAATCGACGATCGTTTGCGCACCATGATTCACGAGCGCGCCAGCGAACAGGATATGGTGACGTATGCGCGTAGCTGCAGCCCAGGCATCATCGATGATGGTCGCCGCCGCATATTGGCCGGCGAGACCACCGTCGAAGAAGTGCTGCGCGTGACGTCGGGCTAATTGTATGGGCGCCTATAATTATCGTGCGCTGGATGCCAGCGGCAAACTGATCAAAGGTGTAATCGAAGCCGATTCCGAGCGCCAGGCGCGCGGTCAATTGCGCCTGCGGGATTTAAAACCGGTGGAGGTCATCGCCACCGCCGGTAATAACAAGCAGCAGGCGGTCAGCGCCTGGAGCGGCTGGTTTCAACCGCGTATCAGCCAGGGCGATTTGGCGGTACTGACGCGCCAGATGGCGACTTTGATTCAATCGAATATGCCGCTCGACGAAGCGATCACCGCCGCTGCGCAACAGGCGCGTCGTCCGAAGATTAAAGGTTTAATGTTGCAGGTGCGGTCGCGCGTCGTCGAAGGTCATACGCTCGCTTACGCGCTGGGCGATTTTCCGAAAGTATTTAGCGAAATGTACCGCGCGATGGTGCGCGCAGGCGAAAGCGCGGGTTTTCTCGGTACCGTGATGGAGCGTTTGGCCGAGTACACCGAGAACGGTCAATATACGCAACAAAAATTAAAAATGGCGATGGTATACCCCATTATCCTTATGCTGGTGTCGATCGCCGTTATTTTTGCCTTGATGGTTGGTGTGGTGCCGAAGCTGACCTCGATTTTCAGACATATGAAAACCGAGCTGCCGCTACCGACCAAAGTATTGATCGCGCTCAGCGATTTTTTTGCCGGCTACTGGTGGGTGCTGCTCATTGGCGTATTTCTGCTCGGTGTATTGATCTGGCAGTTACTCAAGGATCCTGCCCGGCGCCACATCTGGCATCAGTTTTTATTGCGCGTACCATTTATATCCTGGTTGATCGTGGCGATGGATACGGCGCGCTTTGCATCGACATTGAGCATTCTGACATCGAGCGGTGTGCCGCTGCTCGAAGGTTTAAAAATTGCCGGCGAAGTGTTGACCAATAGTCGGTTGCGCGAGGCGAGCCGCCAGGTTGCAAATACCGTGCAGGAGGGCGGCAGTTTGAATCGCGCGTTGGCGCAGACCAATCTGTTTCCGCCGATGATGGTGCATATGGTAGCCAGCGGCGAGGCCAGCGGCGAGTTGGAGGCGATGTTATCGCGCGCTGCGCTCAATCAGGAGCGCGAGCTGGAAATGACGCTGGGTTCGCTGATGGCGATCATGGAACCCGTCATGGTTATTTTAATGGCTACCGTGGTGGTCTTTATCGTCATTGCAGTATTGCTACCCATTGTGAAAATGAACAGCCTGGTGCACTAGGGCCTGTTAACAGACTCTAAAATAAATTAGCGATTGCGACGGAGATAAACATGCAACCAAGATTGAATACGCGAAAACGCGCCTATGGCTTCAGTTTGATTGAAATCATGGTGGTTATCGTCATCATTGGTTTACTGGTGGCCATCGTTGCGCCCAACGTACTCGAACGCGCCGATGAAGCGCGTATTCAAAAAGTGAAAGCCGATTTCAAAAATATCGAGACCGCACTGAAACTGTACAAGCTCGATAACTTCTCGTATCCCACCACCGAACAAGGCTTGATGGCGCTGGTTGAGAAACCCACTGTCGATCCCATTCCGCGCAATTGGAAAACGGGCGGCTACATAGAGCATGCGCCGGAAGATCCGTGGGGCAATGTCTACAAATATTTAAATCCTCCCGAATTCGGTCACGGCGAATACGATCTTTATTCGTTGGGCGCCGATGGCGTTAGCGGTGGCGAAGGCCAGAACGCGGATATCGGCAACTGGCAGATCGATCAGAAAGAGCAGAAGTAAATTTATACGGAGCGGAAATAGCTTGCTACAGCGCTCGCGCCAGGCTGGATTCTCTCTGCTGGAGTTGTTGGTGGTGGTGTTTATTATCGCCCTCGGCTCCGCCATCATTAGTCTTGCGATCGGCAGTAACAGTCCGCAAAAACTGCGCGCAAGCGCCAGTGAGTTTGCCAATCTCACCGCGCTGGTTGAAGAGGAAGCGGTGTTGAGCCGCGAGCCATGGGGAGTGCAGTTTTACCGGGAAACCAATGAGGGCGAAGACAGCATCGCTTATCGATTTTTGCGTTTTGCCGGTGAAAAGGGTTGGCAGGTAGAAGCGCCGCGCGATATTCCCGACGGCGGACATTTTGCGGAAAATATCGTGGCGATATTGGAGCTGGAAGGTGCGGAGCAATTGATCGAGCCACTGCCGGAAAAAAAACCGCCGCTGCCGACGATCTGGTTGGCGCCGGGCGGCGAGGTCACACCATTCGTTCTGCAATTGCGTTTTAAGGGGACGGACGATGGACCGGTGGTGCGTTCCGATGCGCTGGGTCGCATTCAACTGGAGCTGCAAAAAGAAGGCGAGTTGTCAAAGTGACCGGCGAGCGGTGGCGCGTCGGACATCGCTCAAAAATCGCTGTCCGCGGATTTACGTTGGTGGAAGTGCTGGTCGCGGTAGCCATCGTGGCGTTGGCGATTACCGGTATTCTGACGGCTATGATGCGTCAGGTGGATGGCACCGCCTATTTGCGCGATAAGCTATTCGCGCACTATGTGGCGTTGAATCAAATGGAATTGGCGTTGCTGGTCAACGCACATAATAATCAGCTGCCGAGCGACACCGCATCCGGCAGCGAAGAGATGGCCGGCCGCACTTGGTATTGGCGGGCAGTGCCGAAAAAAACCGGACAGCAGGGCACCGTGCAATTGGAAATTTCGGTGGCGGAACAGGAAGGTAA
>DATIED010000525.1:0-8714 GCA_035455965.1 Spongiibacteraceae bacterium | reverse complement strand
ACTGTCTTCGGCATGTTCGATGATGTATTCGATCTGCTCGGCAAACAGGCGCGGATTGACGGTATGCACGATGGCGCCGAGCCCGGACACCGCATAATACAGCTCCACATGCCGATAGCCGTTCCATGCCAGCGTGCCGATGCGATCGCCGGGTGCAACATTCAGTGCTCGCAGAGCATGTGCCAATTGGCAGCTGCGGCGATAACAGTCTTCGTAGGTGTAGCGGTGAATATCGCCCTCAATACGACGGCTGACGATCTCAGCGCGTGGCGACAGCGTTTTGGCCTGCCGCAGAATCGTTGAAATCAGCAGCGGTTGCTGCATCATGTTGCCCAACATCACAGTTGCCTCCGTTATATTTTTAAATGTGCATGCAATCTCTATGCTGTTCGCAGTGTGGCTGCGCATTATTATTTATTCAAGATATTGAAATCGATCTTTGATTCAGGCCCTTTAATATTGCATGTCGGTGCAGGTCCACCCATCGGTCGCGGTAGGGGTAAATTGACAAGCGAAACATTTGCCTGATAATGAAGCGTCTCTACCGTTCGATGCGGTGGATTCGCTGGGCGAATGTCGTGTCGGATGCCTGAGGTAGTGATTGCAGTGGAATATCGGCGGCTCTAATCTTCCCGGTTGCCTTTTTAACGAATTGATCGGAACGCTTCCCACAGTTCTATTCCATATCGCGGAATATTGTTAGGTACCGCAAAGGTCTTACCGCAGTTTTTTTCAACAAGGATTGGCCAGTGACAAAATACTCCCGCGACTTTTATTATCCCTCCGCCGATGGCCTGCAACTTTACTGTCGAATCTACGATGCGGCTATAACCGATGCGCCAACGGTTTTGTGCCTGCCTGGACTGACGCGCAACAGTCGCGATTTTGTTGAGTTAGCGACCCATCTGCAAAGTCGCTATCGAGTATTGGCGCTGGATCTGCGCGGTCGCGGTCGTTCCGCTTACGATCTACAGTGGCAGAATTATCAGCCGGGCACGTATCTAGCCGATATCGCTGCGCTATGCGTCGCCCTGAACCTGGCTCGCGTCAATATCATCGGCACTTCGCTGGGCGCGTTGCTGGCGATGGTGTTTGCCGCGCAACAACCTTCGCTGGTTGGCGGTATCGTACTCAACGATGCGGGTCCCGAAATCGATCCAAATGGTGCGGCGCGCATCGCCAGATACGTCGGCTTGCAGCAGCCGGTGAGTTCCTGGCAGGAGGCCGCGATCCAGGCGCGCCAAACCTACGGTCATGCGCTGCCCGATTTAACGGATGAGCAATGGCTGAGTTATACGCGCCAAGGTTATCGGGAAAGTGAGGATGGTAAGCCGATCCCGGATTCCGATCCCAACATCGGTCAGTTATTTCGCTCCGGAGCGGCGACACCACAAAATCTTTGGCCGGTGTTTACGCAGCTTAAAAATTTACCGATGTTGGTTATTCGCGGCGCAACCTCCGATATTTTAAGCGCTGCGACAGTGCGCCGAATGGCCGAAGAAAACCCAGGCTTACAACAACTCACGGTTGCCAACCGAGGTCACGCGCCGTTGCTTAACGAACCCGAGTGTGTGGCGGCGATCGACAAGTTTTTAGCAGGCCTTATGCGCTAGCTACTCGATTGTTTAAGCGCTCGTTGTTGTTTGTTGTGATGTCGTTTTTTGTGAATTGCACGTTAAGTCGTCGCGCTGTGATCGTTAAAGCACTTCCGCAGTAATAAATCGTGGAGAGCCGGCCAATGTATGAGGGCGAACGTTTTAATAGCATTACGCATCTGGTAGGCGCGGTGGCGGCCATGATCGGTATTTCGATATTGGTGGCACTTGCCGTGCGTCAGGGCGGGCAGAGGCAAGTGCTCAGCTTTAGCGTGTACGGTGCGAGTTTGATTGCATTGTATTCGGCTTCCGTGCTGTACCACAGCTTGCGTGGCAAGCCGAAAGCATTTTTTCGTAAGCTCGATCACTATGCTATCTATACATTGATTGCCGGCACTTATACACCCTATACGTTAATAACATTGCGCGGCATTTGGGGTTGGACATTGTTTGGCGTGATCTGGACGTTGGCCGTGATCGGCATCGTTCTGGAGGCGCTACCTAAGCGCGTCGATAGCCGAAGAATCTTATCGTTAGTCATTTATCTGGCGATGGGATGGTTGTGCATCATTGCTATTGTGCCGCTGCTGGAGAGGCTGCCGCGCAATGGTTTTATCCTGCTGCTGCTGGGTGGAATACTGTATTCAGCGGGTGTTGTCTTTTACGTCTACGATAAAAAAATTCGGCACTTTCATGGCATCTGGCATTTATTTGTACTTGGCGGCAGTGTGAGTCAGTTTTTTTCAATACTGCTGTATGTCAAATGAAGTTTCAAGAAACAGGGGGCTTAAAGCCCCCCCTAAATCATCACTTGCCTCCCTTGACCTACTTGCCTTGGGCGGCCGCGACGGCAGCTGCGAGTTTGCTGAAATCCCAAAACGCGCGCAGCGAAAGAATTTTGCCGGCCGCGTCGACCTTATAGATCGTCACCATCGGCGTTTCCGATACCTTGCCGTCGGCGCTGGTACTGCGACCAACCCATACGTTCGCGCATTCGTCGCCGCAAGGATAGGAAGCATGGATTTCATAATCGAAATTGCCGCCGCCGGCGGTGATGATATTGTCGTAGAAGCGGCCGATGGCTTCTTTACCGCGATGGCCTTGCCCGGTCGGATCGAATGGAGAAATACCGACCGGATCCTGTACCACGCCGTCGTCCGCGAATAAAGCCAGCCAATCTTCCCTGCGACGTTCTTTAACCATTTGAGGTGAGATAAAACTAGCCTGCTGGGCTGGTGTTGTGCCTTGCATAATCATTCGCTCCTAATTAGATGAGTGGATATTGGTGAGGGTGAGTTGATATTGGTTCGGGTTTTTTGTCCGGCAATCAGCCTAACACTTTGCTTCATTGGCGACCTCACCCGTTTGTCGCGATGCCATTTATCGGTTTAAGCGCCAGGAACAGCGAACTATGGTAGCGATTGTCTATAGGACCAAAGGGCATCTCGATTTGCCCTTTGGTGCAATGTACTATCAATTTGGCTGCGCTAGGATGTAGCACAAAGTGTGTGGCTGGGTGCGAATGCTTAAAACCGGATCGTCGCGTTGAAGTTGATGTTAAAACTCAACGTACAGTCGACCAATAATTGGTAGAGATTTGACCTATCGAGAGGAATCGATAACCATGAAAAGACATGCCCTGTTTCTCGCGCTTGCACTCAGCAGCGCTGTCCATGCTGACTCTACCACTGAATTGAAAAGTCAACTTGATCAGGCCTTGAAAACCATCCGGGACCTGCAAAACCGGGTTAATTCGCTGGAGCAGAAACAAGCGGCACCGGCGCCCGCCAAAGTGGTGGCTGAGAAACCCGTCGCTGCCGCCCCCATAGAAGTAGCTGGCGCGCCAGTGGTTGCGCCGGTGACGAAGGCGGACGCGAGTGTCGTGAATTTCGACAAGGCGCGTATCGAAGTATCCGGTCAGGTAATGCTCGATGCTATCTACGACAACAAGCGTATCGATCCCAATTGGAACTCCACGTTAAGGCCTTCGAAGATTCCGGTTTATTGCCCCGACAATGGCCTCCCGCGCGATGCAGGCTGCGGTAAGAATGGCGAAACGATCATGAGTGTTCGTCAAAGCAAAATCGCTTTCAACGGATTTATTCCAACTTCACTGGGCGAGCTTAAAACTGAGTTCTCCTGGGACCTGTACGATAATGGCGGCAATGACAGCACCCGCCCGCACTTGCTCAATGCCTGGGGTGAGCTCGGGGCCTTCGGTGCTGGGCAGTATTACACCCTGTTCATGGATATGGACACCTTCCCCAACACGATCGATTACTGGGGACCCAGCGGCATGATTTTCATCCGCAATCCCCAATTGCGTTACACACCTTACAACCATGATGGCCTGAAGGTGGCCCTGTCCCTGGAAGCTCCGGGGGCGGCAATAGACACCGGCAAAGTTGGTCTGATCGATCCTGATCTTGGCGTCTCATCGCGCCAGGAAATTCCTGATTTTGTAGCCAATGTGCGTTTCGATGGTAGTTGGGGGCACGCTCAGGCCGCGGGAATTTACCGCAAACTTTCTTTCGACGCGCCCTCCCAGGCTAATGCTAAGCCCAATGGCTCAGAGGACGGTTATGGCATAAATCTCAGCGGTGTCCTGAACACCTGGGGCAGCGATCGTCTCGTTGCACAATTTGCTGTGGGTCGTGGGATCGCCGGCTATATGAACGATGGTGGTAACGATCTCGCGCCGCGTAATAATCTCTTACCGCTGGGCACTCCCCCACACGCCGAAGCCGTCGAGACGATTGGCTGGTTCCTGTATTACGACCATTACTGGACCGAGCAATGGAGCAGCTCAATCGGTTATAGCGAGCACAGCCAGGATAATTCGGATGGGCAGGCGTTCAATGCTTTCAAAAAGGGCGGTTACGCCTCCGCCAATCTTCTCTACTACCCGGTCAAGAACATGACCGTTGGTGCTGAGCTTCTATGGGGGCAACGCGAAAATAATGACGGAAATACCGGCGAAGACGATCGCGTTCAGTTCTCCACCAAGTATACGTTCTAATAAGCGTGGTGGTTTGCGCAACAGAATGAATGTGTCAGATGGATAGAGCCGGCTTAACGATGCCGCCGATTGCGCACCGTAGTGCGTTAATTGAACGCTTGTAATTCAAGCGTCGCATTAATAAGGCATCAATGAGATCGGTATCAACGCTTAGCCGACCTGTAATAAGAGGCTCCATGAATGGGGCCTGTTCCCCCCCGAATGGTATTTTGCAACCGCGTCATTCAAAGGTTCCTTCGACATTCGGTAGGTTAATTCTGGAGGGCCGCGGTATGGCGTTGACCTTGGTGGAACGGGTGGCGGTCGGTCGCAAGGCGCGACAACTGGTCAAGCGCGCCGATCATGCGCGCATTGGCCGGGTCGACCGCGATCCCATTCCATTGTTGAAGCGAAGCAGTGTCGGTCGTGTGGAGCGCCTGATACCACTGCGTTATGGGCGGATGCTGGAATCGCCATTGGCTTTTTTTCGCGGTAGTGCCGCGCTGCAAGCGCACGATTTGGCCTACACACCGAACTCTGGGTTTTTTTTCCAAATTTGTGGCGACTGCCATTTGTCGAATTTCGGCGGGTTTGCGACGCCAGAGCGCAATTTACTGTTCGATCTGAATGATTTCGACGAGACTCACCCGGGGCCGTGGGAGTGGGATCTCAAGCGCTTGATAGCGAGCTTTGTGGTTGCCGGCCGTTATCTGCATCACGGCGAGCGGGTCGCGGAGGAGGCCGCCTTCCGCGCTGCCCAGAGTTATCAGCAGAACATGGCTGAATACGCAACGATGGGCGCTTTGGAAGTTTGGTACGACAAAATCACCTTTGAACGAATGTTGGAAATGGCTGACACGGCGAAGATTCGTCGCGCTCTAAAAAGCGGTATCAGTAAGGCGATGACGCGGACGCACGATCATTTGCTGCCGCAATTGGGTGAGCGTGTTGACGGGCGCTGGATCATTCGCGACAGACCGCCAGCGCTATTCCACATTTATGGTAATGCGACACTATTCGACGAAGCGGACGATTGGATAAAGTTGGGTGACTGGCGAGCATTGGTGAAAAGTATGTATCGGGAATACCAGTGTAATCTGGATGCCAACCGTAGACACTTACTCGACCAGTTTTCCATGCAGGATCTTGCCTTCAAGGTTGTCGGTGTCGGCAGTGTAGGTACACGTTGCTTGACGTTGTTGCTGGTTGATGCGTGCGACAAGCCGTTATTTCTGCAAATTAAAGAAGCGAATCAGTCTGTGCTCGAGCCCTATGTGAGCGTGAAAACTACCTATAAACATCAGGGCAGGCGAGTTGTGGAAGGGCAGCGCCTGATGCAGGCCGCGAGCGATCAATTTGTTGCGTGGTCTACGGGGCCTTCCGGGCGCCATTTTTATTTTCGTCAATTGCGCGATATGAAACTCTCGCCAGAAGTGGAGTTATACGATAACGATATGTTGTGCGCTTATGCACAATTGTGCGGCCGGGTATTGGCTCGCGCACATGCCCGATCCAGTGGCATGGCTGTTGAAATCGGTTCTTATCTCGGTAGTAACGACAGCGTTGCCACTGCCTTGGTGAAATACGCTAAAGCTTACGCTAATCAGGTCGAAAAGGATTTCGATAGCTTTTCCAGGGCATGTCGGTCGGGAAAGCTGCAAGCTCGTACCGAGGTGGATTTTGCACGCGATTTTTCGATTTAAATAATTTTAAAACTACGGCTACATGATTTCTATATATTGCGCATACGAACGTACTGCGCATAGAGGCAGACGATATTTTTTCTGAAATATTGCTAGTGAGGGGGGCATTGCATGAGACTCCATTTTAGTTTTCTCAGCAAGGCCTGCCCCTCAAATGGCTTTGCCAGATAGTCGGAGGCTACAGCGTCGGCGCTGGCGCGGGCGTTTTTATCGTCATAAGCGGTGATAAATATTACCTGGGTCTGCGCGGGGTTGCGCTGCAGCTTTCGTTCGAGCTCAAATCCGGATAATCCCGGCAAATGCACATCGATTATAAAAAAAGTGGCGAGCTGAGCTTCGGCATTAAGCAGCAGATCTTCGCTGGTGGCAAACGACAGAACAATAAAGCCGGCGGCCTCCAGCAGACGATGCAGTGCCTGCCGCAAGCTGGCGTCATCTTCGACAATGATCACTGTGTTGGCAATCGCCGCCATAGTATGCCTGCAGAAATATAGTTTTTCGCAGAGCCCATAGCCAGCGCTATGTCGCTGGCGCCGTCGCTGGTTAAATATTATTGACGCAGAGATGGTAGAGGACTGCAGTTGGATTGACATTGTACTAAAGGGCAGGTGAGCCTACCCTTTAGTGAGGGTGCTCGTCAGCTGTGCAGGGCAGAATTTTTTGAACCAAGTTATCAGCGGACAATTTCGCCAGGTGTGGCGTTAGCGAGCCATCGATAAGTCTGATCTATGAAATAAACAGCTGATTTTTAAGCTGACTGAGTATTTAATGCTGCTGCGTGGGACGAATGACCCGATTGAGATGTAGGTTGAATCCGCTCCGCCATTCGTACTAGATCGGGTAGCGTATTCGCCTGCATGATTTCCATCATATGTGCGCGATGGGCTTTGACGGTACGTTCGGCGATATTTAGTTTTACGGCAATTTCGCGATTGAGGTGGCCGCGCGTGACGAGCGCCAACACTTCGCGATCGCGAGGAGTTAATGCATTGAAGCGGTCAAAGATCGTTTGTAGCTCGTGCCGCGCGCTACGGAAGTCTTGATCGGCACGTAAGGCGCGGTCAACGGCTGCCATCAGTTGATGATTATCTACCGGTTTGCTAAGCACATCGATGGCGCCTAATTTCATCGCCTGCACGGTGGTGGGAATATCCGCATAAGCCGAAAGGAAAATGATTTGTGGCGGGTTTGGCTGGTTAATAAATGCTGTTTGTAAATCGATGCCGCTGAGTCCGGGCATCACCATGTCCAATACAAAGCAGCCTGGATAAGCTGCACTTTTTTCCAATAATACTTCGCCGGCAGATGCATACGCCTTTACTCGATAACCAGTAGCTTTAAGCAGGCGCACCACTGCGGTACGGAAAGAATCGTCATCGTCTACGACATGTACGATTGACTCTGCCATGTCCATTGCTCACCTCCCTAGGGAAATCAATTGTTGTATTTCGCGGCCTTGAAAGTTTCCGAAAATAATAAGCAGAGATAAAAGGATGCGCACAATCGCGCCGCCGTGCTCGCGATTCGCTACGCTGATGAAGCCGTTGTGACGATGTATGATGGTTTTGGCAATGGATAGGCCGAGTCCCATCCCCTGTTTTTTAGTGGTAAAAAAGGAGTTGAACGCCTTGATTTTCTCTTCTCTATTAAACCCATGGCCTCGATCGGATACCGTGCATTCGGCGCGATTACCGCACTGGGTAGTGCTTACCGTAATTTCGCGCAACTCGCGCGGTGTTTTTTCCATGGCATCGATGGCATTCAATAACAGGTTCAGCAACACCTGTTGCAACTGTGTGCGATCGGCTTTGATGTCCGGTAAGTTCTCTGCCAGTGTGCAAACCAGTTTTGCATCGGCTTTGCGCACTGCACCCCGTGCCAGCAATAGTGTTTCGTTGATTACATCATTGAGTGCAACAGGTGCCAACTCGAGTTCGGTTTTCGTGAGCAGGGCGCGCAACTGTATGATTATGTTGTTGGCTCGCACGTTATCTTTGTGAATGTCGGCAAGAATTTGTCGAATTTTTGTCAGTGGCGGGTCTGGTCTTTGCAGCAGTATTTCGGCTGCTTCGGCATTGCTCAGAATGGCGCTGAGTGGCTGATTGATTTCATGTGCTATGGACGCCGTCATCTCCCCAACCGTCATCAAGCGCGATGCATGCGCCAGCGCTGCGCGATGTTGGGTGGTGATGATTTCGGCGGAGCGGTACTTCCGGTAGAAATGAAATGTTAGCGTTATGAGGCTTAACGTAACTATCAAAAAAACTACTGCAATACTTGTTTGCAAGGCCATCCCTCCTTGGCATGCACCGCCGGGTTGATGTTGCACGGCTTTAATTGTGACTATGCCTTAGTATATGGAGAACCCCATCAATTACGACGAATTATGATTAATAAATCATTGTTTTAAATATTAAT
>DATIED010000524.1:0-14449 GCA_035455965.1 Spongiibacteraceae bacterium | reverse complement strand
GGACCTTTGATTTCGGCGAAATGCAACGCGACGCCGCGCGTTGCGAGATCGCTATTAAGTTCGGTCAGCATATCCAACGCGGTGGCATCGATCTGACTGACCGACGACAACACCAACAGCACATGCTCGACCGCAGGCTGTCGATCCAGTTCGACGCGCACGCGCTGCTCGACCGCCTGTGCATTGGCGAACAATAAATTTTCATCGATGCGCAGCGCCAGCACCTGCGGCAGCGTCTCGGCTTTGTAGCGCAGCACATTGCGAAAATGCTCGGTAAACGGCACGCGGCCAAGCACCGCGATATGCGGTTGGCTGCTGCGCCACACCAGCGATATCAGCGACACGCCAATACCGATCGCAATGCCCGCCTCCACGCCGAGGAGCACCACGCCGCAGGCAGTGGCGGCCAGCGCAATCGCATCGGCGCGATCGAAGCGCCAGGCGCGCCGCAACGCGCCGATATCGATAACCGGCGCGACCGCGACAATGATCGTCGCCGCCAATACCGCAACCGGCAATGCGGCGAACGTACTTGCCCAACTCACCACTAGCGCCGCCATCAACAGCGCGGAAATAATGCTGGCCAGCGGCGTCTGTGCGCCAGCGGTAAAATTCACCAGCGAACGCGCGAAACCACCGTTCACCGGAAAACCACCGGATAATGCACTGGCGATATTCGCGGCGCCGAGCGCGCGCAATTCCGCATCGGCATCGATACGCTGCTTGCGCTTTATCGCCAGCGCCTGCGCTACCGAAATGCTGCTGACAAAATTGATCAGGCCGATCGTAAATGCCGGAAATAGCAGCGCGTGAAAATGCGCGCGCTCCACCAGCGGAAAATCGAGCCTCGGCAAACCCGGCGGCAATACGCCAACCACGGCAACGCCGTAGCGCTGCGCCAACTGTAGCTCGCTCGCGACAATCAGCGCGCCAATGACAATCAGCAGCGGCGCCAATTTCGGCAGCAAACTAGCGGTGCCCGCGCTGCAGCCGAGCTTGCGTAGCAGCGACGCCGAATATTCGCGCGCAACCATCAGCGACAGCAACGCACCAATCCCGACCGCGGCCGTCGCTGCGTGTAGCGTTGCGATATTGCGCAGCAGTGCAACCAAGATGCCGACCGCTGTGTCCGCGTGCACCTGCAAACCGAGCAGTGGCGCGATTTGACCGATTAAAATCAGCAGCGACGAGCCCGACGTAAAACCGCTGATCACGGGATTGCTGAGCAACTTCGCCAGAAAACCGAAACGCAGCAGGCCGAATACAAATAGCAGCGCGCCGGATAACAGCGCCAACAGTGCAGCGCCCGCGATGTATTCGGCGCTGCCAGGCGCCGCCAGCGGCGTCAACGCGGCGGCCGTCATCAACGATGTCACCGCCACCGGCCCGACCGCCAGCGTCATGCTGGTGCCGAACCACGCATACGCGAACAGCGGCAGAATACTGGCGTACATACCGTACTGCGGCGGCAGACCGGCCACCAGCGCATACGCCATACTCTGCGGCACCAGCATCAGCGCGACAATCGCGCCGGCCAACAAATCCTGCCAAAAAAATTCGCGCCGATACTGCCGCAGCCATAACGGCAAATAACGATTAAAGGTCGGCGCGGAAAAAAATTTTGTCACGGTATCAACTCAAAAACACACGGCGCGCTGGCGCATTTCATTGCGGGTGCATCATCGCACGACGACTTTCGAGCACTTCGAAAACAGCCATGCCGAATAACATCGAGACGACAAAAATAGCGCCATTCGTGTTGCCCATACCGAGCAGTACCAGCGCCGGGCCCGGGCAGATACCCGCCAAACCCCAACCGACGCCGAACAGCAGACTGCCGACAACCAATCTGCGATCGATCGCGCGCGCGCTCGGCAAGCGCATTGGCGCGCCGAGCAACGAGTACTTGCGCTTTTTAGCTAATGCAAACGGCAGCGCCGCGACCGCAATTGCACCAACCATCACCAACGCCAGCGACGGGTCCCAAGCTCCAGCCAGATCTAGAAAGCTCACAACCTTGGCCGGATTCGCCAGCCCCGATAGCAGCAGACCAAAACCGAAAATCAAACCGCACAACAACGCGATAATTATCTGCATAATAAATTCACGCTCCGATCACATGTCGCAGACAGAATACGGTCAGAAAGCCGGTCGCCATGAACAACAAGGTCGCAATCAGAGAGCGCGGCGACAAGCGCGCCACGCCACATACGCCGTGCCCGCTGGTGCAGCCCGAACCATAGCGCGTACCGATACCGACCAGCAGGCCGGCACCGATCAACATCGGCGTCGACGCAGCGATGATTGCGTTTGGCAACACTCGAACGATGCCATACAGCGTCGGCGCCGCCAGCAAGCCGCCGATGAATGCGACGCGCCACGCCGTGTCGCCGCCGCTCGATCGCAACAGCCCGCCGACGATGCCGCTAATACCAGCCACTCGTCCGCTCAATAATATAAACAGCGCCGCCGCGAGGCCGATCAACGCACCGCCGGCCACTGCCGTCACCGGCGTAAATGCCACCCAATCGATCACCATGACCTCCGCTACGGCTGCTTGCCACCATTCTGGATAGTTTTATTATTTAACTACATAGCTATATAGTCAAATACAATCTCATGCTAAAGTTGCGCTGGAACTATGTTCATAGCGCAATTGAGGTTTTTTTCAGTTCAATGAAAATATTAGACGACCGGGCCCTGATCCATGTGGCCGATTATTTCCGCGCACTGGCGGAACCCTTGCGGTTGAAGATCATTAATGCGCTGCGCGACGGTGAACATAATGTCGGCGAGCTGACCGAGCTATGCGCGTGCAGCCAGGCGAATGTCTCCAAACATTTAACACTGCTCGCCCAGATCGGACTGGTCACGCGCGAAGCACGCGGCACCAGCGTCTACTACCGTATCGCCGATCCGACTATTTATCGATTATGCGATCTGGTCTGCGGACAACTTGCGCAACATTTTTCCGACCAGGCGAATTTACACGCAGCGCCCGGTAAGCGCTCGACGAAGATAAAAAAGTTGAAAAAATAGCCGGCGGCTGCTGATCGCGATCACCAACTCAACGGGTCGAGCCGATAAAATGCGCTTAGCTGTTCGTATAACGCCGGATACTCCGCCGCCATTTGTTGCGGCTGCTCGAAAAATACTTCTGATACGACGGCGAAAAATTCCGCCGGGCTGGTCGCGCCGTAATGATCGAATAGTGAAACCTCGCCATTGCGCGCCTGCGCCTGCAAGCGGCCGAACTCGCCGGCAAATGTTTGCGACCAGGCTTGATAATGTTCGCTGCGCGCTAAAATCGGCGCGCCGTTGGCCTCGCCGTTTTGCTGATCGAGTTGATGCGCAAATTCGTGAATGACGACGTTCCTGCCATCGTCGCTATGGATCGCGCCCTCGACCGTATCCTGCCACGACAGCACGACCTGGCCTCGCGCCCACGATTCGCCGGCGCGCACCTCGCGTCGCTCGTGCAACACACCGGCGCTGTCGAACTGTTTGTGATCGACGATAAATGCGCTCGGATAAATCAATATCTGCCGCAGCCCCGGATAATAATCGGCGCGCCGATTCAGAATCAGCAGACATGCATAGGCAGCGATCGTCACGCGCATCGCGTCGGTAACCTGCAGACCGTCGCAACCGATAAATTGTTTCTCGGCGATAAATACCTGCATATGCTGCTTCAGCTGCAATTGCAGATCGCTGGGCAACGCGCGGAAATAGGGCATATAACGCTGCAGTATTTTGCGCCATGCAGCAGGAAACGGCTGGCTGCGGATTTTGCGGCGGCGATATTCGACCCAATACGGCCTGCCGATAATCCACGCGATCGGCACCAACGCCGCACATAAAATAAGTAAAACCGACACATCGATATCCCGAACCATGTACAGGCGTACGTCGCCTGGTAAACACCGGCTATTTAGCGGGCGAATGACCCGCAATAATCTAACGATATAGGGATGACGCGGCGCGCTTTCAATGGCGCCAAAATCCGCTGCCGACCGCGCTGGTTACGGTTTTTTCATCCACCGGCCGCGCGCCCTGTTGTATTATCCGGGCCTGCAAAAATAACGGGCTCGCCGAGCGGAGCGCGAATACGATGATCAGCACACTGGCTTCCTGGATTCCGCATTGGGCGCAACAAAAGCCCGACGCCACCGCCATAGTTTTTAATGACCGCACCATCAGCTGGGCGCAGTTTCAGCGCGCCATTGTTTTGCGCACCGATGAATTGTTGCGCGCCGGCATCAAAAAAGGCGATCGCGTCGCCTGTCTGTTGCTGAATCGTCCCGAGTTTTACGAAATATTCTGGGCCTGCCAAACGATCGGCGCGGTGTTCGTACCGTTGAATACGCGGCTGACACCGCCCGAACTGGTCGAAATCATGCACGATGCGCAGCCCGGTATTTTTATCGGCGAGCATGCGAGCGGCCTGCCGCAACTCGACGCGCTGCTGGAATTGCTCGACCCCGCACTACCGCGCGTGCTGCTCGATAAGCAAAGCGCAGCGCACACCGAACACGCGCTACCGCCGCTCGGGCCGACACCGTGCTCGCTCGACGATGCCGCCGCCATCGTTTACACCTCGGGCACCACCGGCCTCCCGAAGGGCGCGGTGCTGACGCACGGCAATATCATCGCCTCCGCACATATGTGGATGGTCGATTTTAAATTGACCGGCGCCGATCGACATTTGATGGCACTGCCGCTGTGTTTTACCGGCGGCCTGATCGCTTCGAGCATGCATATCTTCTGCAGCGGCGCGCAGATGGTATTGATGGAGGCCTTCGATCCCGCGCAGGCCCTGCAATTGATCGCGCGCCATCGCCTCACCTGGTTTATCGCCGTGCCGCTGATGTTGCAGCGCATGCGCGACGACCCAAAGTGGGAGACCAGCGATCTCACTTCGCTGCGCGGTATGCAGTCGGGCGGCGCCGCCGTGCCGGTGCCACTGATCGAAGCGTATCGGCAGCGCGATGTCGAATTGATGCAGGGCTTCGGCATCACGGAAGGTAGCGCCGGCTCCAATTTATATCTCGCGCCGGAGTTCGCCGTCGCCAAAGCCGGCTCGATCGGCCGCGCGGGCTTCAGTAACGAAGCGCGCATCATTGCCGACAACGGTCAACTCGCCGCCGCCGATGAAGTCGGCGAATTGCAGTTGCGCGGCGCGTTGATTTTTCGCGAGTACTGGCGACGCCCGGAAGCAACGCTGGAAACTTTCGAGGATGGCTGGTTGAAAACCGGCGATCTGGCGCGTCGCGATGCGGATGGCTTTTATTTTATCGTCGGCCGCAAAAAAGACATGATCGTCACCGGTGGGCTGAACGTGTACCCCGCCGAAGTGGAGCGGGTACTCGACCGCGTACCGGGTATTACCGAGTCCGCCGTCATCGGCGTGCCCGATGCCGATTGGGGCGAAGCGGTGGTCGCCGTGCTGCGCGTGCCGCCGCAGACCACACCCGACACCAAGGCCATCGACGCCGCCTGCCGAGCTGCCTTAGCCGGCTACAAAGTGCCGAAGCGCTTCGAGTTCGTCGACGATTTTCCGCGCACCGTCTCCGGCAAAATATTGAAACGGGTATTGCGCGAAACCTATTCTTCTACGGACGCTTCTACGTACGCCTCTACAGACGCCGCCACGAACGCCAATGCGAGCGCTAAGCAGTGATTAAAAATACATGACAGAAATAGCCAAGCAACCGTCCTCCGCATTTCGGTTATCGACCGAACAAGTTATCCACGGCCTGCAGGCGTGGTTGCCGAGTCAACTCGACAGCCCGAACGTAACGGTCAGCGATGTCGTCGCGCCAAAGGGCACCGGCTTTTCGAATCAGACTTTTTTATTTTCCGCGCAGTGGCGGAATCAGCACGCAGCGAATAACCAGCAACAATTTGTGCTGCAGGCTGCGCCGGTCGGCAAAGGTCTTTTTCCGCGTTACGATTTCGCCAGCATGGCGCGCGTGCAGCAGCAGCTCGGCGCGGTATCGAGCGTGCCGGCGGCGCGCGTACGCGGCGTCGAAGTCGATCCAAAAGTACTTGGCGTACCGTTTTACGTTATGGAGCGTGTCGCCGGACGCGCTCCGACCGATAAGCCTCCGTACCACCGCGGCAGTTGGTTCAGCGACTTAACGCCGACGACGCACGAGCGCGTATGGTGGTCCGGCATCACCGCGATGGTGCAACTGCATGCACTCGATGTCGAGCGCGATGGCTTTGAATTTCTCGCACACACGCCGTGGGGCATGCCGATCGATGCCAATCCCGCGCTGACGCGGATAAAGCAGTGGCGCGAATTCATGGCGTGGGCCGATCCCGAACCGTGCGCACCGATTACCGCCGTATTGCTCGAACTCGAGCGCACTGCACCGCCCGCACCGACAAAATTGTCAGTGCATTGGGGCGATGCGAAACTCAGCAATTGCATGGTCGATAATTCGCGCATTCAAGCACTGCTCGATTGGGAGCTATGCGGCCTGTCGGTGCCGGAAGAGGATCTCGCGCATTGGCTGATGCTCGACTGGAGTTTGTGGGCAGTGACCGGCAATACACGCTTGGCTTCGCTGCCAAGTCCGGAGCGCACCGTCGCGCGCTATCAGGAATTGAGCGGTCGCGATGCCGCGCATGTGCTGTGGTGGTTTCGCTTCGGCATGGTGCGCCTCGCTATTATTTATCACCGCATCATGTCGCTACTGCGCGAGCGCGGCCACGTGCCGAGCACTGCGAGTTTGACCGACGTCAATCCGATGGTGCCGTTGATGGCGCCCATATTCGATAAGGATGGCTTGCCATGATCACCGAATTACACGCCGACGATAATTTTCACGTACCGAGCAGCGACAGTCCGTATTGGACCGAAACATCGTGGTGGTGTTTCTCGGTGCCCGAGCGCAAATTATCGATTCAGTTGTATCCGTTTTTTCGCGCCAATCAACACGTCGCAGCGGCCGGCGTGTTCGCCTGGAACGACCGCGGCGACCAGGATCGCACGGTGGTGTACTACAAAAATTTCTGGCATCTGCCGCTGCCGCATCAACAGCTATCCGATATTAAACTGCCGAACAATTTAAGCATTCGCTGCCTGGAACCGTTGACCAAATATCATCTCGGCTACGAAGACCCGGATGAAGGCAATGAAATTTTTGTCGACGTGACCTTTACCGCAACGACGCCGCCGCACTATCTCGGCCGCTCGCATCTCGATCAACCCGGCCACTATCAAGGCCATATCGTGTTGCACGGCGAACGCATCGAAATCGATTATTTCGGCATTCGCGATCGCACCTGGGGGCGCCGCCCGCAGTTCGGTCAAGCGCAGGTCAAAGGCGGCACGCCGCGCGGCGGCTACTGCTACGGTGCGGCGTCGGCTACCGATAGCTTTCACATCATCACCTGGGACAAGGAGGATGGCAACGGCGACGTGGCGATCCACGGCCACTATATGCGCGACGGCAAATGGGCAAAAATCGCGCAGGCCAAACGCGAAGTCACCGCGCGCAGCGCACACAATGCCTATCCAACCGAAGTGTTGATTACCGGCCGCGACGAACTGGGTAGACAATTGCGCATCGAAGGTCGTTGCCTGAATCAATTCGGCTTCTTTCTCAATCCGAATATGTTCACGACCAACTGTCTGACCGAATGGACCTGCGACGGCATGACTTATTACGGCGAGGACCACGATAATTTCAGCGCGCCAGCCGCGCGTAAATTCTTCCGCGCGCAGCTGGGATTGGAGCGCGGTTAAATTAAGTTTCCTCTCCCCGAGGAAGGTCTCACCGCACAAATTCCATAAACTCGATCACCGTGCCGTCGGGGTCTTCGCAGCAGAATACGATTTGATACGAGCCGCCCAACTCGATACGAGTGGGCGGCGTGTACGAATTAAAACCGTGTTCGAGCAGCCGTCGATAAACTTTTTCGCAATCCTTTACCTTTAAGCAAATGCGCGCCAACCCGAGCCGGGTCAAATCGCCTCGCACATGGGCCTGCGAGCGCGGCTGCTGCCATTCGATTAAATCGAGACGCGTCGCGCGCGGATTATCGCCCAGTGTCAACAACATCGCCCGGCCGGCGGCATTTTCCGGTAGATTCAGCACCGCACCGATCCCGCGTTCGCCGAACGTGCGCGTATCGCTATCGGCATCGAAATCGAGCATGGGACGGAAGCCGATCAGCTGATAAAACTCGAGCGCGCGCTCGAAGTCGCTGCAATTGATATTGATGTGGAAGATTTGCAGAGTGTTGGTATCGTCGTCGGTAATCGAATTCAATTTATTGCTCCCAATTCACGGCAATAGCTGCAAAAAATATGCGCCATGAGCATCGATAAAACAGGGAGCTAGGGTAACTCGACACGAATACTATTGGAATTAACTTCTAATTAACGCTGGCGACTGCATGTGCGGATGCTTAATAGTATTGACCGAATGTTGCCGACTTATAGAGTGCGGCCCTTCATCCGGCCGCACCTTGCTGATAGCGCCCATCCGGCAGCAAGCGATCGAATTCCTTTTTAACAACCGCATAACACTCGCAGACATGGGCCTCGAGGCCGGTCCGCGCCAACACGGAAATATGGCCGCGACGATAACTGATCAAACCGGCGCGCTGCAATTTCCCCGCGGCCTCCGTAATGCCTTCGCGGCGCACACCCAGCATGCTTGCGACTAACTCCTGGGTCATGATCAGCTCCTGCGCGGGTAAGCGATCAAGCGTTAACAACAACCAGCGACACAGTTGCTGATCGACCGAATGATGTCGATTACAGGCCGCCGTCTGCGCCGTCTGCGTAAACAACGCCTGCGCGTAACGCAGCAGCAATTGCTGCAAAATACCAGCCTTATCGAAAGCCTCCTTGAGCGCACGACGCTCCACTCGATAAGCCTGACCGCCCGTCTGTACCACGGCCGAGCTGGATGTCGTGTCGCCGCCCATAAATAACGCAACGCCGAGCATGCCTTCATTACCGACACCGGCGAACTCAGCCGAAGAGCCGCTCTCCATCACATAGTGCAGCGACAGAATCGCACTGGTCGGAAAGTACGCATACCGCAATTGGCCACCGGGCTCATAGAGCATTTGGCCGAGCGCCAGAGTCACGGGCTCCAGGCGAGCGGCTATGGCATCGAACTCGTTTCGCGGCAATGCCGCTAACAAATAATTTTGATTGGGACCGTTTTGAGCGGAGCTGTTTTGCGTAGAGAAGAGCGGCGCTTTCATCGTTAAATACTCGGCGCCTGTACGCCGGCTTTCACCACGAATTCCACCCCGATACCGCGATAGCCCATAAAGCGGCAGGCTTGATTAAATATCGGCTCGCCGCTGACGCGAAACGAGCGCTGCGAGCCATCGGTATTCGCGCGGCTAAAAACGAAATCCAGGAATGGCTGGCGCGCGGCAATCGTTTCGCGTAAATATTCGCGCTCCGCAGCATTCCAACCCGCCGCCTCAACGCCGCCGCTATCGACACCGCCAAGACTGTCGCTCGGCATGCCGAGCATTTCGAGCACCGGACCGGAGACCTGCGTAAAGTTACCGAACTCATCCTGCTCCCAATACCAATCGGCCGCCAACTCGATCAAGCTGCGATAACGCGCCTCGCTTTCGCGCAATTCCGCCGTGCGTTGCTGTACGGTTTCCTCCAACAGCTGATTGTAGTTTTCCAGTTTTTTATTCAGCAGCCGCACCTCAAGCATATTGCGGATACGGGTTTTGACTTCGGCCAGATCGAATGGCTTGCTGATAAAATCCTTGGCGCCTGCCTCCAGTGCCCGCAGCTTATGATTGGGCTGCGCCGTAAGGACAATAACCGGCAGCGAACTGTCGTCGCTATTTTCCTTGAGACCATCCATCACTTGAAATCCATCCATGCCCGGCATTTGCAAATCGAGCAGAATCAGATCGTAGCGATGTTTACGATGCTGTTCGCAAACTTCCAATGGATTATTCGTGGTCGTTATATGGGTATAGCCAGCACCGGCCAGCAACTCTTCAAGCAAGCTGATATTCGACGCCTGATCGTCGACAATCAGAATACTGGCGCCGAGAATTTCGCGTATATCAATCACAATGCGGTTCCTGTTTTTTGCGAATGAGTCGTCTCGGTTTTGACAAACCGCAAAGTCTCGTCCAGCGTGTGCATAAATTCGTTGATCTTGATGGGCTTGGTCAAATAACGAAAGAAGCCCGCTTCCAAACCTTTTTCGATATCGCGCGGCAGCGCATTCGCGCTGAGCGCAACGACCGGAATATGAGCGGTAGCCGTTTCTCGCGCCAAAATTGACAGCGCTTGAATGCCGCTGATGCCAGGTAAATTGATATCCATCAGAATGACGTCCGGCTGCAGTTTAAGCGCCATTTCAACGCCTCGAATACCGTCGCGCGCATGCAGTAAACGAATATCGCAGCGGCGCGCAATGATGTCCTCGACTAACATCAGATTCGCGGGGTTATCTTCGATATAAAGTAAAGTGTGCTGAATTGCCGGGCGCGCCGATACGGCGACCGACAACTTCGGCCCCAGGTCGTCGGCTGGATACGGCAAGGCAACGGCAGCATTTAATTCGAACCAGAATACGCTGCCGACATCGATGGTACTGGCCGCACCGATTTCGCCGCCCATCAAATTGACCAGGCGTCGACTCATGACCAAACCGATACCGGTGCCCTCCTCGCTGCCGGCTTCCTGCCCCAGGCGATTGAACGGCTGAAATAGCTGCGCGAGTTTTTCAGGGGACAATCCTGCGCCGGTATCCTCCACTGCAATGCGAATGCGCCCGGGCGTGCTGGCGACGCAAGTCACCACTACCGCGCCGCCGGCCCGATTATATTTAATGGCGTTGGACAACAAATTGATCAGTACCTGCTTCACTCGCGTGCGGTCGGCCGCGACATAGTGATCGATCGCCGATGGCGGGAAAACTATATTAATGCCGCGCTGGCGCGCCTGCGGCTCGATCATCGTTTGGCATTCGCTCAGTACGTCCACTAACGGCATCGGTTCGATGGAAAGCGACAACTTGCCGGATTCAATCAGCGCTAGATCGAGAATTTCGTTGATAAGCGCCAACAAATACCAGCCCGCCTTAAGAATCTGTTCGACACTACGCGCCTGCGACGGCGTGGGCGGCGGCGAGCCGGACTCCAAGAGTTGGGCAAAGCCGAGAATCGCGCTGAGCGGCGTGCGCAATTCGTGACTCATGCTGGAAAGAAAATCCGATTTTGCAAGATTGGCTTTCTCCGCAGTGGATTTCGCAATCTCGAGTTCGCAATTCTTATTCAACAACGCCTGATCGAGCCGCGTACGCTCCGCTTCGATCAATTTGCGCGCGGTGTTATCCGTACCGATCAACAGATAACCGATAATGCCGCCCACCGCATCGCGCAGCGCAGTAACCGAAACGACGGCCGGCAGACGACTACCGTCTTTGTGCAGATACGTCAGCTCGTAGATATCCTCGATGCCGCGCGAGGCCTTAAATACCAATGCCTCAAAACCTGGCGCTATGGAGCTCGCGAACTCGACGCTCAGCGCAGTGGCGCGCGCTATCACTTCCTCCGAGTCGGAAATATCGGCCGGCGTAATTTTGTCGACCACATCGGTCGCTGCATAACCGAGCATGCGCTCAGCTCCGACATTGAATATCTGAATAACGCCTTCCGCATCGGTGGCGATACTCGAGAAATTGGCGCTGTTGAAAATTGCCCGCTGCAGAGCACCCTCTTTGAGCTGCGCGACCGCGACGCGTTTGCGCACATTGATATTGCGATAAATCAAATAGCCGAAACAGAGCGCCAGCAGCAGCGCAGCCACAGTCGCCAATGCCAATGTGGCCACCGACAGACGAACGCTAATGGGAAGGGTCGCGTGGCTCTGAGCTAAAGCTACAACATCCATGCGTTCGAGCGCTCCGCTGGCGATGCTAGCTCCCAGCGCCGATAGCAGCGCCGCACCGATCGTCAGAGTAACGACTTTATGTTGGACTTTCATAGGGCTATGACCTTCTGCTTAAAACATCGTGGCGCAGCGATGGACGCAAGCGACACCGTGCGGCGCAATTGCAGAATTGCGCCGCCAAATGCTTTAAATAACCCAGGAAACACCCAGAAGAATAAACCGCCCCACTATACGCCTGTTTTACCGCGCAACTGTACGCTAGCCCGCATAGCGATTTATTAGTGCGCTTCGCAACTTATTAGCCAGCCTCGCAACGGCGCGCCCGGCGCACCTGTCGGGCAAGCGGCGATGCCGGATATGGGATTGCGAGCCTGCCGAGAAATACAGGCGCGAGAAACTTTCGTGTTGCTTCGACTATGTGTGCTGCCAGACAGAGCGCTCTCAAGCGCATCGGCAGACTGCGTGCAACGTGATGTCACGCCGCTGCACCTTCTCCCATCGGGGCAGAACCCACCCCAAGGAATTACTATGAACTTACCCTCTTTAGTTTCTCCCTCGATACGAGTGCTGCCAGTGGCGCTGGTATCTTCGCTATTACTGACACTTTCCGCTTGTGCCAGCACGCCGCCGCCCAAAGAGCAAATGGCGGTTGCCGAAGCGGCGATTCAACATGCGACCACCACCAGCACCAACGAAAACGCTGCCGGCGAATTGCAATTGGCGACCGACAAGTTGACCAGTGCCAAGCAGGCCATGGCACGTCAGGATTATGCCGCGGCTAAAACACTCGCCGAGCAGACCGAGGTCGACGCGCAGGTTGCAGAACTGCATGCACAAGCAGCACGCTCGCGCAAAGCTGCCGTTGAAACACAAAACGCCGCTGGCGCATTGAACGACGAAATGAACCGCAAAACTCCGCCAGCCACCAGCCAAGGACACACAAATGAATAATCGATTGATCTGCCTCGTTACGCTCTCCGCCGTATTGGCGGGCTGCAACTCGACACCAGCCAACAATAGCGCGCTCGATCAAGCCCGCAATCACCTGGATGCCGCGCAACGCACACCGCAGGTTGCTACCCTGGCACCCGAGGAATTGAAGCGCGCTACCGAATCGTTAAATACCGCCAATCAGGCATGGTCCAGCGGTAGCAAACCGGCCACTGTCGATCATCTCGCTTATCTCGCCGATAAGCGTGTAGTGATCGCGCAGGAGACGGCAACGAGCCGCGCCGAACAAGCAGTCACCGCCGCCGCTGCCGCCGCACGCGACAAAATGCGCCTGACCGCACGCACCAACGAAGCCGATGCCGCGCATCAACAGGTTGCCGATCTGGAAACACAATTGTTGGCACTCAATGCCAAGAAAACCGATCGCGGCATGATCCTCACGCTCGGCGACGTATTGTTCGATACTGGCAAAGCGCGCATCCTGCGCAGCGGTACCGACAATCTGGCTAAACTGGCCGACTTCTTCAGTCGCAACTCCGACGCGAAAGCATCGATCGAAGGCTACACGGATAATGTCGGTTCGGATGACACCAATTACGCGCTCTCGGAGCGACGTGCCAACGCTGTATTGACGACTTTGCTCGGTATGGGTGTACCGACGGATCGTTTAAGCACACGGGCATACGGCGAAGAAAATCCGGTGGCCACTAACGAGACGCCAGCCGGCCGTCAGTTGAATCGTCGAGTGGAGATTGTTTTCGCGACACCCGTCGCGCAGGCATCGACTAAATAGCAGTAAATGCGCGGGGCGTCACGCTCCGCTTTATTACAAACTAATTCGCCGATTAAAATTCGTCGAGAACAAATAGTTTGCTGATCCTCTCTAAAAAACTTCGCAAAAATTAGTTTATAAATCTTTCACAGCCATTTATCTGCCCACAATTTTTTAACTAACCAGCTCTTTGTTCAGCTGCGACTCCGCCTGCTCATCGCTACCGTCGCGCAGAGTGCTGGCAACCACCAGCAATAACGTTGCAGTCAACGCCGCCGCGTAATACGGACTCTGATACGCCACATGGCTGAACAAAACCCCGGAAAGCGCCGTTGCCGCAGTTTTACCCAGCATGCCGAGCGAACTCGCCAAGCCGAGCACCAGCCCTCTCGAGGCCGGTGCAGCACACAACGAAATCAGGGTCTGCGCACACGTGAAGATGATGCCCGCACAGCAAGCCGTTAACCCCATCAACGCGATTGCCGCTCCGGCGCTGGCATGCTCGCCCGCGATAGTCATGCCATAGGTGGCCACTATCAGCAGCAGTGCGGCGATCTGCAGTAATTTTTTCTCTTGATGGCTGCGCGCCAATCGACCGATCACCAATGCCTGCACCAGCACATAACTCAAACCGCTGACAAAAAACATCGGCAACATACCGCGCGGGCCGGAAACCACATTGAAATGCGCAGCCCACAGCGGAAAGATATTCTCGTAAAACCCGGAGCCCAATTGATACAGCGCACTGCACGATACCGCACCGATCAGCAGCGCGCGCTTGTTGATATCGGTCAAATGCTCGCCGCTCAACGCAGCCC
>DATIED010000523.1:0-6453 GCA_035455965.1 Spongiibacteraceae bacterium | reverse complement strand
TGGAGCTGGTGCGGCAGGGCGCCGATATCATCGAGCTTGGCGTACCGTTTTCCGATCCAATGGCCGAGGGTCCGGTGATTCAGCTGGCGCACGAACGCGCGTTGAAATATCACATAGGCTTGCGTGGCGTGCTCGCCATGGTGGCGGAGTTTCGGCGCAGCGATAACGAGACGCCGGTCGTCTTGATGGGTTACGCGAATCCGGTCGAGCGCATGGGTTACGCGCAATTTGCCGATGCGGCTGTAGCGGCGGGGGTGGATGGTTTGCTCATCGTGGATATGCCGCCGGAAGAATCGGGCGCGCTCAATATCGAGTTAAAGCGCGTCGGCATCGATAATATATTCCTGCTCGCGCCGACCACTACCGAACCGCGCATTCGCAAAATTGCCGAGTTGGCCAGCGGTTATTTGTACTGCGTATCGCTGAAAGGCGTCACCGGTGCGGGCAACCTGGATATCGACTCGGTGCGCGCGATGTTGCAGCGCATCAAAGCGATCACCGATCTGCCGATCACCGTCGGTTTCGGCATCAAGGATGTCGAGTCGGCGACCGCTGTCGCGCGCGTCGCCGAGGGCGTCGTGGTCGGCAGCGCGCTGGTCGAGCGCACCGCGCAGGCGGCGCAGCAAGGCAAGACCGGCAGCGCTTTAACCGCCGCTGCGACCGCATTGATCGGCGATATTCGCCGCGCGGTCGACAGCCTGTCGATTAATTAATTAAAGAGATTCTGCCATGAGTTGGATCGATAAGATTGTTCCCGCCTTCAATCGTGCGGAGGCTAAGGATCGCCGCACCAATGTACCGGAAGGTTTGTGGAAGAAATGTCCAAAGTGCGAGGCTGTGTTGTATCGCCCCGAGTTGGAAAAAAGTTTCGATGTCTGCCCGAAATGCGATTATCACCTGCGTATCGATGCGCGCCAACGGCTCAATATTTTTTTAGATGCGGATGGTCGCGCGGAAGTATTCGGCGATGTACAGCCGGTCGATCGTCTTAAATTCAAAGATGTTAAAAAATATAAAGACCGGTTGGTGCAGGCGCAAAAAGAAACCGGCGAAAAAGATGCGTTGATCGCCATGCGCGGCACGCTGAAATTAATGCCGGTAGTGGCCACCGCCTTCGAATTTAAATTTCACGGTGGCTCGATGGGTTATGCGGTCGGCGAGAAGTTTACCCGCGCCGCCAATCTGGCGCTGGAAGAAAATATACCCTTTATCTGCTTCTCCGCCTCCGGTGGCGCGCGTATGCAGGAGGCGCTGATCTCGCTGATGCAGATGGCGAAAACGAGCGCTGTGCTAGAGCGCTTAAAGCAAAATGGCGTGCCGTATATCTCGGTGTTGACCGATCCGATCTACGGTGGCGTGTCGGCCAGTCTGGCGCTATTGGGCGATATCAATATCGCGGAGCCCGGCGCGCGCGCAGGCTTTGCCGGACCGAATATCATCGAGCAAACGATCCGGCAAAAATTGCCGCCGGGTTTTCAGCGCAGCGAGTTTCTATTGGAGCACGGCGCCATCGATATGATTGTGCACCGGCGCGACCTGCGCGATACGATCGCGCGTCTATTGGCCGGCTTGACGCATCAGTCCTCGGTATCCTGAATGGCGGTCCTGTCATAAAACATGCAGCAGCGCACCCTCGATGACTGGTTGGCGTGGATGGAGTCGCATCATCCACGCCAAATCGAACTCGGCCTCGAGCGGGTCGCCGGGGTCGCCGCGAACCTAACGCTGGACCTCAGCGGCAGCGCGGTCGTCACGGTCGGCGGCACCAATGGCAAGGGTTCCTGCGTTGCGTTTCTCGATGCGATGCTGCGCGCGCAGGGCTATCGTGTCGGTTGTTATACCTCCCCTCATCTCATGCGTTATAACGAACGCGTTGCCATCGACGGCAATGCAGTCGACGATGCGCAGTTGTGCGCCGCGTTCAGTGCGGTCGAGCAGGCATTAAATGGTATTTCCCTAACCTATTTCGAGTTCGGCACGCTGGCGGCGTTATGGCTATTGCAGCGCGCGCAGTTGGATGTGATCGTGCTGGAAGTGGGGCTCGGCGGCCGTCTCGATGCGGTCAATATTATCGATCCGAATGTAGCCGTGCTGACTACCATCGATCTCGATCACCAGGATTATTTAGGCGCCGATCGCGAATCGATCGGCCGCGAGAAGGCCGGCATTTTTCGCGCTAATACGCCGGCGATTTGTCTCGATGCCGAACCGCCGCGCACGGTGGTCGATTACGCGCAGCAAATCGGCGCGCGCTGGTATCCGCGTGGCGACGCTTTTGCATTTAACGCGCGCGAAAACTCCTGGGACTGGTCGGGCGCCGGCCTGCCGCACAATGCCGCGTATCGCGAACTGCCGTTACCGGTGCTGCCGTTGCCAAGTGCAGCCGCGGCGTTGGCTGCCTTGCAATGTTTACCGCTGGCGGTGGGCGAGGCGGCGATTCGACACGGTTTAATAACCGCAGCTCTGCAGGGGCGCTTTCAACAATTGCAGCGGCGCGGCGTCGACATTATTTTGGACGTGGCGCACAACCCGCAGGCTGCGCGTTGGCTGGCGCAGCGACTGCAACAATTACCCGCACGCAAAACTCACGCGGTGCTGGCGATCATGGCGGATAAGGATGTCGAGGCAGTAATAGCAGCCGTGCAATCCCATATCGACAGCTGGTTTGTCGGCGATTTAATCGGCAACCCGCGCGCGTTGCCCGCCGTGCAATTGAACGTCCTGTTGGCGACGCGCGCCGGGGCGGCGGCGTGCGTTGCGAGCAGCATCGAACAAGCTTTTTCAACCGCGCTGGAGCAGGCGCGGGTCGGCGAGCGCGTGGTGGTATTCGGCTCGTTTTTTACCGTGGCCGCAGTGCTGGCCCAATTGCAAACAGAGGGGAACAGCGATGGCCGCTGACGGTTTAAAGCAGCGCTTGGTGGGCGGTGCAACGCTGCTGGTGGTAGCAGTGATCGCCTGGTTCTGGTTGTTGAGCGCGGATAGCCCGGTCGATCCGGTGGCGCGCGAATCGGAGATTCCCGCCGCGCCGGACATTCAGCCGTTCGCGGTGCAGGAGCCTGCAGCACCTGCAAATATTGCTCCGATCGGCAGCGCGCGCGATTCACAGCCCGCACTGCAATCCGACGTCGTGCCGCAGTCGATGACCGCCGCACAAGCAGCACCTAAATCGAGCGAGCCCCAGCCGGCCAGGTTCGGCGATAAATCGGTGGCGGCGAAAGCCAGCACTGCTAGACCCTCCAGCGCGGAAACCGGCGACTCGAAGGCGAGCGGATCGAAGGTGTCGACCTTGAAATCGCCGGCGCTCGCCTCCACAAAAAGCGAACCGAAAGTCGCCGCGAAGGCGGCCAAGGACAGCAGTGGCAAGAGCAGTAAATTGGTGCCGGAAACTTTCCAGCTCGACCAGCACGGGTTGCCCATCGCCTGGGTAGTACAGGTCGGTTTATTTTCGAGCCAGGCCAGCGCCGACAAAATCAAGGCGACGCTGCAGGAAAAAGGCTTCAAGGCTTACACCGAAGTTTTTAAGGGCGACAAAGCCAGCGGTATCAAAGTATTCGTCGGTCCCAAGCTCAGTCGCGAGCGCGCCGATGCGCAGAAAAAGGCCATCGATCAATTATTGAAAACCAACAGCATGGTTGTACGCTTTGCGGCTAACTAGTTTGTACTGGGGGGCTAATTGGTACTGGCAGAGAAAGCGATCCGCCGATTGCGCGATCCGGCTGCTGCCAGCAAGTGCGCTCTGCTACAATGCGCAGCTTCTTCACCGCAGCGGACAGGCGTGCCGTGACGTCATTGCACATGATTGATTGGAGCTGGGTTAATTGGAACTGGGCCGATTGGACCATCGTTGCTATTCTCGGCGTCTCCTGCGTGCTAAGTTTGTTGCGCGGCTTTGTCCGGGAAGCGCTATCGATGGTGGCGTGGATACTCGCAACTTTTGTCGCCATCGCCTTTCACGAGCGTCTCGCCGCAGTTTTCTCCAAGTGGATCGATACGCCTTCGCTGCGCTTGATAATGGCTTTCGCCACATTATTCGTGCTGACATTATTGGTGGGCGCGATCGTTAATAAATTGCTGGGAACATTGATTGCAGCTAGCGGCCTCGGTGGCCTCGACCGTTTGCTGGGCACGGTTTTCGGTCTGACACGCGGTTTGCTGATCGTGCTGGCGATAGTCATATGGCTGCCGATGGCGCTGCCGGTTAAACAGGACTCGTGGTGGTATGAGTCGGCGTTGATTCCACATTTTGAAAGTTCGGAAGGGCTGGCGCGGGAAGCGTTCGGCGAAGTGATGGGATTGAGTAAGGCGCTGGCGCATAAAGTGCCTGCGGCAAAAGCATCGTAGTTAAAATACCGGTTAAAACACCAGTTAAAACACGAGTTAAAACACCTTAGCCAAAACATCTAGCGGAGTGCAGAGCACATGTGTGGCATCGTAGGTATGGTCGCTAAGAGCAACGTCAACCAGGAACTCTACGACGCGTTGACGGTGTTGCAACATCGCGGGCAGGATGCAGCCGGTATCGTCACTTGCCATCTGGGCAAGTTCAATCTGCGCAAGGATAACGGTTTGGTGCGCGATGTTTTTCATACGCGCCACATGCAGCAACTGGTCGGCAACATCGGTGTCGGTCACGTTCGCTATCCCACCGCCGGCACTTCGAGCCGCGCTCTGGCGCAACCGTTCTACGTCAACTCGCCATACGGCATTGCGCTGGCACACAACGGTAATCTCACCAACGCCGAAGAGCTCAGCCAGGAAATTTTCCAATCCGATCTCCGCCATTTGAATACCGAATCGGACTCCGAAGTGTTACTCAATGTGTTTGCGCACGAATTGCAGCGGCTCGGTAAACTGGTGCCGAGTGCGGAAGATATTTTCAGCGCGGTGCAAGGCGTGCACCAGCGCTGCCGCGGTGGCTACGCGGTGGTGGCGATGATCGCCGGCTACGGCATCGTTGGCTTCCGCGATCCCAACGGCATTCGCCCGATCGTCCTGGGCAAGCGAGAGACGCCGCAGGGCACCGAATACATGCTGGCCTCGGAGAGCGTGGCGTTCGATGTGATTGGTTTTAAACTGGTGCGCGATATCGAACCGGGCGAAGCGATTTATATCGATGTCGACGGCAATCTCAGTACGCGCCAATGCGCGGAAAATCCGCGCCTGTCGCCGTGTATTTTTGAACATGTGTATTTCGCGCGTCCGGATTCGATTATGGATGGCGTATCGGTTTATAAAGCGCGGCTGCGCCAGGGCGAAAAGCTCGCCGAAAAAATTCTGCGTCAGTGGCCCGATCACGATATCGACGTAGTGGTGCCGATCCCGGATTCGAGTCGGGTGGCAGGGCAGTCGTTGGCGCACAAGCTCGGCGTGAAGTTTCGCGAAGGCCTGGTAAAGAATCGCTACATCGGCCGCACCTTTATCATGCCGGGACAGAACCAGCGCAAAAAATCCGTGCGCCAGAAGTTGAATGCGATCGAGTTGGAGTTTCAAGGTAAAAATGTGTTGCTGGTCGACGATTCGATCGTGCGCGGCACCACCTGCCAGCAGATTATCGAAATGGCGCGCGATGCCGGTGCGCGCAAAGTATATTTTGCCTCGGCCTCGCCGGCGGTGCGCCATCCGAATGTGTACGGCATCGATATGCCGACGCCGCAGGAATTGATAGCGCACGATCGCACCGACGACGAAGTCTGTCGGTTAATCGGCGCCGATTGGCTGGTGTATCAGGATCTGCCGGATTTAATTGCCAGTTCCGCCGAGGGCAGCCCGAAGATAAAGCAATTCGACTGCGCGGTGTTCGATGGTAAATACGTCACCGGCGACGTCGACCAACATTATCTCGATCGTTTGGCGAATACACGCAACGACGGCAATAAAGCTAAAAGTCAGCAGGAAGTGGATGATACCGGCGGCAGTATTGTTGGTTTGCACAACGCGATTTTGTAAAAGCTGGAAGAGTCAGTACCTATTCAATAATTTGTCGGGCCGTCCTACTAAGCTGTCGACAGATGTAAGAGCGCGAGTGCGCGGTGAGCCTACCTCGTATTCGGACACGCAACGACATGCATCCATGCATAGGCTCGGGTGTCGCCATCCCTGGCGACACACGGTCCGTATACGACGCAGGCCCACCACGCATGCAAGTTTGCCGTAAATTTATGGATTAGTTAGTCGATAATCGAAACGGGACGGAAATCATGTCTGACAAAGAAACTCTGCGGCGTGAAGCATTAAAAGACGCGCGCCTCGACACCGTCGCGATCCGCGCCGGCCATGTGCGCAGCGCGGAGGGCGAGCACAGCGAGGCGATGTTTCTAACCTCCAGTTATGTATTCGATACCGCCGAACAGGCAGCGGCGCGTTTTGCCGGCAGCGAGCCGGGCAATGTGTACTCGCGCTATACCAATCCCACTGTACGTACGTTCGAGGAGCGTATCGCTGCGCTGGAAGGCG
>DATIED010000522.1:0-2727 GCA_035455965.1 Spongiibacteraceae bacterium | reverse complement strand
GTCGATACATTCGTCGACCAGGCGCTCGAGATTAAAACCGATAATCTCCAGATTGACCTTGCCGTGCTCCAGCTTGGAAAAATCCAGAACATCATTGATCACATCCATCAACGCGCGACCGGACGAATGGATAACATCGACATAGCGCTGCTGTAATTCACTGAGCGGCGTGCCCTGCAATAATTCGATCATACCGACCACGCCGTTTAATGGCGTGCGAATTTCGTGGCTCATGGTCACCAGAAAGCGGCTTTTAAATTCCGCCTCGGCGCGCGCCAGCAACGCGCGCTGCTGGTTTTCGGTGGCGGAAATTTTCAGTCGATTGATACGATATCCGACGCCGACACAAAAGATGGCGATCGGCGCCAGAATCGCCAGACGAATCCATACTTCGACTTCAGCAAAACTCTGCTGCGGCAAATAGATCGAACGCCCCGCGATGATCAGCGAAAGAAACATCGCCAGATAGCCAATCAAGTAAACGCCGGCATGTCCGTGACCGCGTCGATAGAGCAATAAACCGGTGACGATCGCGCCGCTCAACGACAGCGCAAACAGAATCAACGTGCAGTCGCGCAATGCATGCTTGGACAACACCCAGGTCAGCGGTATAAAAAGCAGAGCCACTGCGATCAACGCATATTGTGGCAGTAAAAACCGGCGACTCTGCTGCTTAAGCTGCAGATACTCGATGGTAAATATCGCCAGCGAAATTACGGCAGCCGATACCGCGATGTATAAATAACTGAGTTGATAAAACCCTAAGCTTTCCGGCCACCATTGATACAAAATGCCATCCCAACTGGCTCCCATCGCCGCCCATGCGCCGGTCAGTCCAATACAGGCAAACACCGATGCTTCGCGCGAACTGAGCGCCAACAGCAGGTTGTAAATAAATAGTGCGGCCAGCGCGCCGTAAAAGGCGTAGATCATGATGTCGTCGCCGTGCTGCCAGCGTATAAATGCCGTGCCGTCGAACAACATCGGCGCCACGCGCAATTGCGCGGGCCCCTGATAACGCAGATAGATATCGACCGTTGCGCCGGCTTTCACCGTCGCCGGAAAAACGATATTGCGCGCGCGAATCGGCCGCTGCGCGTAGGGAATCTCGGTGCCGTATTCAGCGCTGGACGAAGCCCCTGCAGCGTCGCGCGACACGACCGAAAACAACACGCGCGTAAAATACTTATCGCCCGCATCGAGCACCAGCGATCGATCGACGACATCGTTATTTTTAATACAGAGGCGCGCCCACACCGCGCCGGTACGGTAGCCGACTTTGCGATCGGTCAATGGTTTATAGGTTTGCTGCGCCGCGCTGCCCAGCGACCAATTTGCCGAATTATCTTCGGCCGCTTCGAGAACGGAGAACAATTCGGCGGATTGAAAGCCCGGCTCGACAACGAAACAGTCGGTTAGCGCGGGCTGTAAACCCGCGGCAGCTGTCGTTATATTTTCTGCAGTTGCAACAGCTTCGGCTGAAACCTTCTCAGCCAGAACAGCCATTACTAGACAACAGGCACACAGTAGCGCAGCGAACAACATCTTGCGCATAGGTTGGAGCCTCTTAGCGCCGTATCACAAACAGTATGAGCCTCCCGCCGAAACCGCTACAGCCAAGTGCCCGCCCTTTCTTCGATCCGTTCTGTTCACCTGCTTTTACTTTTTTATGACTTTAAAATTCAACCTCTAATCTGGCACTCTTTCTTGATACTCTTTCGTCGCGACGCTCTATTCACGACGCCAGGTAGTGCCCTCTTTACTGTCTTCGAGCACGATGCCCTGCGCTTTCAATTCGTCGCGAATGGCATCGGAGCGCGCAAAGTTCTTGTCCTTTTTGGCTTGAATGCGCTCGGCGATAAGTGCGTCGATCTGCTCTTTTGTAAGCGTCGTCAACTCTCCGTTGACGCCGAAGCTCGACGTAACCGACCCACTCAGGTCCTGAAAATAATTTTGATTTTCCAGCAACCCTAAAAAACCGCCCAACGCTTTGAGCTGCGCGGCAAGTGGCGCGGTCTTTTCAACATTTAACGATTTAGCGAGATCGAACATGACGGACAGCGCTTCGCGCGTATTAAAATCGTCGTCCATCGCTTGCACAAAGCGGTCGTAGAAAGCGCTTTGCTGCAACTCGGCGAGCGATGCCGGCTGCACATCGGCGTAATTGGTCAGCGCGCGATAAAAGCGATCCAGGCCGCTTTTCGCTTCGCGTAAACTTTCCTGCGAATAATCGATCTCGCTGCGGTAATGGCTGCTGATCAACAGGTAACGCACCACTTCGGCATCGTACTTGTCGAGGATCTCGCGAATGGTGAAAAAATTGCCGAGCGACTTCGACATCTTTTCGCCGTCGACGCGCACCGCGCCGGCATGCATCCAGTAATTCACATAGTGTTTACCAGTGGCCGCTTCGCTTTGCGCAATTTCGTTTTCATGGTGCGGGAAACGTAAATCCGGACCGCCGCCGTGAATATCGAAAGTTTCGCCGAGACAGGCGCCGGTCATCGCCGAGCACTCGATATGCCAGCCCGGACGCCCCGGCCCCCACGGCGACTCCCACACCGCCGCCTCGTCCGGCTTGGCGGCTTTCCACAAAACGAAATCGCGCGGATCGCGCTTTGCCTCATCGATTTCGATGCGCGCACCGGCCAACAATTCGTCGGGCTTTTTGCCTGACAGTTTGCCGTAACCCTCGAATTTGGCGACCGCGTAATACACATCGCCATT
>DATIED010000521.1:0-5556 GCA_035455965.1 Spongiibacteraceae bacterium | reverse complement strand
TCGAGCCCGCGCGCATCGACAAACCCGGACAACGGATAAGCGCCGTCGAACGCTTTCGCGCGCTCCCACGGATGGCCGTCGCGCTTCAATTGATCCTGCACTTCGCGCAGGGTGAGATCGAGTGCCAAGCCGATACCGGCGATGGCGTTAACGATTTCCGCGGGCTCCGCGTGGTGCAGCGGCGCGCCGAGCAAAATCGCCATTTCCAGTTCGTGATGCACGGCACCCTGGCCGCTTGGCAACTGCAGCGGTCGATCGAGCGCTGCGGCGGCGCTGGCGGGTTTCATGAACAGCAGTGGCGCGGTCGGCAGCGGATTGTTCAATTCGGCGGCGTGCGCGGCATAGTTGCGGCCGACGCAGACAATTTTACCGAGCGCGTGCGGAAATGGCGCGCCGTTTAATTCGAGTGCAAATTTCGTCATATTGAATACTCAAGCGAGTGGATCGAGTTGCCATTGGTATTGTGCCAGTTGCCCCGGCACGCCGCCGCTGTCGAAACTCTGCTCCCACACCGTGGCGATTCCATCGCGTCCGATCAATAGCGCCGTGGCGGCGCGTGTGCCATAAATGGTCGAGCTGATAAAGCGCGTGGTTTGTAAATGTTCGGTCATAGCCTCGCCGCTCATATCGGGTAGCGGCGGCGCATTCGGTGGAGACTGATCGACGATGATCCGCAGCAGCGCCTCGGGATCGATTGCGCCTTGCAGCGCAGCGCTTAAGTCAGCTTTACCGCTTTCGACTTTTGGCCACGGCGTATCCAGGCTGGCGTTGGCGATACCGTAGATTCCCGCGTCCAGGCGCCGCATCGAAGTGTCGCCGTTCGAGCAATAATAAAGGCCGCTGCGATCGCCGATCAGCAGATTGAAACCCGCGTAGCTGGAGCCATCGTGCGCAACCCGTTGCGCGTAATCGCGCGGGGTTGCGTCCGACAATAAAAAATCCAGCGTCAACGCACCGCGCGAGCGCGGTTGCGCTGGCGCAATACCGTCGCGCGCATTGGTCACGGCTGCAAAGCGTCCGCGGCGCGTCAGACCCAGCCAAGTGCCGCCGGCGTTCAGATCCTTGCCGGCGAGCAATTGCGGCGCTTCCGGCCACGGTTGCAGTGCGCGGGTCGGGCGCGCGTAGTATTCATCGCGATTGGCGGCGACCACCAGCGAATACTGCGGATGACTATCGACCGCAAACAAAATCAGGCACATGGCAAACGATCGTTTCCATTTCGGAATATGGCGGCGATAATAGCGGCTTTGCACGCGTACCGGCGAGCCCGCCGGCGCTTTTCCCCTGCGAGCCCTGTAAATGCTGTATGCACCCAATATCGATCCGGTCGCGATTCATCTCGGGCCGTTGGCCGTGCGCTGGTACGGTCTGGCCTATCTCTCCGGGTTTGTATTGGCGTGGCTATTGGCGACGCGGCGTGCGCGTCGCGCCGATTCGCCGGTGACGCCGGCACAGGTCGAGGACATTATTTTCAGCGGTGCCATGGGCGTCATTCTCGGCGGTCGCTGCGGTTACGTATTGTTTTATAACTTCGACAAATTTTTGCACGATCCGCTGTGGCTATTGCGTGTGTGGGAGGGCGGCATGTCGTTTCACGGCGGCGCGCTCGGCGTGATCATCGCGATGGTCTGGTATGCGCGCAGGCAGCGCCTGCACTTTGGTCAATTATGGGATTTTATCGCGCCGCTGGTGCCGCTCGGTCTACTGCTCGGGCGGCTCGCCAACTTCATCAATCAGGAGTTGTGGGGGCGTCCCAGCGACGTGCCGTGGGCAATGGTATTCCCGCTTACCGATCCGCAATTGCTGGCGCGGCATCCATCGCAGTTGTACGAAGCGCTGCTCGAAGGTGTCGCGCTATTTGCGATCCTGTGGATTTTTTCGCGCAAGCCACGCCCAACTTTTGCCGTGGGCGGTCTGTTTTTATTTTTCTACGGTGTATTTCGCTTTGGTGTCGAGTTTCTGCGCGAGCCCGACGAGCAGATCGGTTTTGCCGCGCTGGGCTGGATGAGCCGTGGCCAGGAGTTATCGCTGCCGATGATTCTGGCCGGCGCCGGCTTATTTATCTACGCGTATACGCGTAAAGCGCCGCCGCTCGACGCGACCCGGCAGACAGCGAAACCGAAACCCGCCAGACAAAAAGGTGCGAAGCAGGCATGAAGCAATATCTCGACGTCATGCGCGATGTGTTGGATAACGGCATCGAAAAAGGCGATCGCACCGGCGTCGGTACGCGCTCGGTATTCGGCCGGCAAATGCGCTTCGATCTGGCGCAGGGTTTCCCGCTGCTGACTACCAAAAAAATTCATACGCGCAGCGTCATTATCGAGTTGTTGTGGTTTCTGCAGGGCAGCTGCGATAACAATTGGCTGCGCGAGCGCGGCGTAACGATTTGGGACGAGTGGGCGCTGCCGGATGGCGACCTCGGTCCGGTATACGGTAAACAATGGCGTAGCTGGGCGACGTCCGACGGGCGCAGCATCGATCAAATCAGCGAAGTGATCGAGATGATCAAGCGCAAACCGGATTCGCGCCGCCTGTTGGTGAATGCGTGGAATCCGGCCGATTTGCCCGACGAAAGATTGAGCCCGCAGGATAACGTGCGCAATGGTAAAGCCGCGCTGCCGCCGTGCCACACATTATTTCAATTCTACGTGGCGAATAAAAAATTATCCTGTCAGTTGTATCAGCGCAGCGCCGATCTGTTTCTGGGTGTGCCATTCAATATCGCCAGCTATGCGCTGCTGACGCATATGATCGCGCAGCAATGCGATCTCGGCGTCGGCGAATTCGTGCATACGCTGGGCGATACGCACCTGTACAGCAACCATTTAACCGACGACATCGTGTTCGAACAATTGCAGCGCACGCCGCGCGCACTACCGAAATTACACATCAAGCGTAAGCCGGCGAGTATTTTCGATTATGAATTCGAAGATTTCGAATTCGTCGATTACGATCCCTATCCGGCCATTAAGGCGCCGATAGCCGTATGACGAACGGTGTGGCAATAAAAACGCCCGTTGCGATAATCGTTGCCGTTGCACAGAACGGCGTGATCGGCCGCGATAATCAATTGCCGTGGCGCTTGCCGGCCGATTTAAAACACTTCAAGGCCACCACGCTCGGCAAGCCGATCGTCATGGGGCGCAAAACCTTTGTGTCGTTGGGGAAGCCGTTGCCGGGTCGCACCAATATTGTAATCACGCGCGATCCGAGTTTTTCCGCAGAAGGCGCCGTCGTCGCGCATGGTGTCGAGCAGGCGTTAATAATCGCCGACGAGGTCGCGCAACGCGATGGTGCGGCGGAAGTTATGGTGATCGGCGGTGCGGAGATCTATAAACAGGTATTACCGTTGGCACAGACGTTGTATTACACGCGCGTTGATTTGGATGCCGAGGGCGATGCGTATTTTCCCGCTATCAATTGGGCCGAGTGGCACTGTGTCGAGGAGCAGCAGTTCGCCGCCGATGCGGCCGCACCGGCGTACAGTTTATTGCGCTATCGGCGCGCGGATAATTAATTTTATTTTTTTGTCCGCAGCTGCTCAAACCGGTCGATAAAACGCTGCGCTTTATCGATACGTTCGAGCAGCTGCGGTGATGGTGTCAATACTGCGGCCCGGCGCCAGCGCAATAAAGCCTCTTCGATATATCCCTCGCTGTATAAACGATTGCCGGCATCGATTTCCTGCGTTACGAAACGATCGATAGCGCTATCGAGTTGTTCCTGCGACGTTTCGAGTTCATCGCCGTGAATACCTAAAGTTTTTGCCTGCTCCAGTTGCGTTCGCGCACCGGCATAATCGAATTGTTGTAAATTTTGTAAAAATATCGCATTCAGTTCGCGGTAATGTTGTTCGCGCTCGGTGCTACGCGCGGTTTGTTTCTTTTGCTTGCTGGCGAAGAGTGCCTGTTCGGCGCGTTTTAGCTGTTGCGCAAGCTCCGGCGACGGTGTCAGTTGATTGGCCAGCCCGAGATACTGCACGGCTTTGGTTAATTCGTTCTGCGCGAGCGCGCGTGCGCCGGTTTGGCTAAGCTGTGCAGCGAAGTATTCGCTGTCGGCGCGCTGGCGGATGATCAGCTGCTGCAGCTCGGGCTCCGTGGCTGCTTTATCGAGCGCGTTATAGAGCGTCTGTTCTTTTAATAAGGTCGCACTGCGCAGTTGCAGGATTTCTTCGAGATAGCGTTGGCGATAGCGCTCCGCGGCCGTTGTCAGTTGTTGAGAGAATTGCTCCAGCTCCTGCGATATCGGCAATTCTATTTGTGCGAGCGCCAGTTTTTCCTGCGCCTGCGCGAACTGTTTTTGTTGCATCAACTCGCGTAGCTCGCCGATCAAATCCGTTTGATAAGCGCGCGCCGATGCCACCAGAGCGTCGCGCTGCTGCACATAATCGGCGTCATCGCGGCCGGTGGTGTTAAGCAATTTTAATGCGCTGAGACAACGGTGCTGCGCTTGCAGTTCGGCGACATCCGGGCCCGGCGGCGGGCTTGGCGGCGGCGTGTGCACGCAACCGGCCAATGCCAATAGCAGCAGCAGATAAAAAGGTTTCACGCGTGCTTCCGTTGCTGCAATAGATCGGCGATCAACTCTTCGAGCACCATCGGATGGCTGTGTTCGATGTCCTCGACGGCATACAGTGTGATCAGCTCGCTTTTGCCGCGCAATTTTATTTGCCGCGGCGTACCGGCCACCAGGGCATGAGCGCCGCGCAAATTGCTGTAGAGTTTTTCTTCGATAATGATTTGTCCGGCACTGGCTTCATTGCAGAGGCGCGATGCCAGATTGACCGCATCGCCGACCACCGTATATTCCATGCGCTGCTGCGAGCCGATCATGCCGGCCAGCATTTGGCCGGAGTTGATGCCGATGCGCAATTCAGCGATCGGCAATTGTTGCGCACGACGGCGCTCGTTCAGCGTGGCGATCAGGCGCTGCATCAATACCGCGCAGGCAATCGCATGATATTCATGTTCGGCATCGGGCAATGGTGCGCCGAATACCACCATCACCGCGTCGCCGATAAATTTGTCGATGCTGCCGAAATAAAAGCGCGCGCAGGCATCGAGATAGTGAAAGTAATCGTTGAGAAATTCGCTCACCGCCTCCGGCGACATCTGCTCCGATAAAGTAGTAAAGCCGACGATATCGGCAAACAAAACGGTTGCATCGACGCGATCGCCACCGACTTTGACCGGCTCTATTTCCGCCAGCAATTTATTGGCGACATCGCGATCGAGCACGCGTCGCATAATATCTTCCACCTGCGCTTTGCGCACCAGATCCTGGCTCATGCTATTCAACGTGCGAATAATTTGTCCGAACTCGTCGCTGCGCCGCTCTGGAATCTGCGTGAATTCGCCGCGCTCCAGTAAGCGCGCGGCGTCGATCAGCGTATGCAGCGGACGGGCCAGGCGGCGGCCCAAATAAATGGCTACCAGACAAATAGCAATACTGAGCACGACCACCACGAACAAGCTGATGCGAATAATTTCGCGCTGCGCATGATCGAGCGCCTGTCTCGATAACACCAGCGCTGCGCTGCCAGCGACAGTGCCT
>DATIED010000520.1:0-2112 GCA_035455965.1 Spongiibacteraceae bacterium | reverse complement strand
CCTGACCGATCACGCTTTCGATAATAAAACGCGGGCGCGCGCGCACATCGTAATAGATGCGCCCGATATACTCGCCGAGCAGACCAATGCCCATGAACTGCGTGCCGACAAAAATAAACAGCACCGCAAACAAGGGGAATACACCATTCACGCCCCAGGCAGCGCCGTAGGCGAGGCGCATGGCCAGTAAAATCACGCCGAACAGACCACCAAAGATGGCGATCGCAATACCGATAAACGTTAACAGGCGCAGCGGCGCGGTGGTCATCGACGTCAACAGATCGAACTGCAGGTTGATCAGTTTCAATAAACTGTATTTGGACTCGCCAGCCGCGCGCTCTTCGTGCTTGACATAGATTTCCGTAGTGCTGCGCGCAAATGTATTCGCCAGCAATGGTATGAACGTACTGCGCTCATTGCATTTCAGCATCGTTTCTACAATATGGCGGCGATAGGCGCGCAGCATGCAACCGTAATCGGACATATGAATGCCGGTAGCTTTGCGCACGATACCGTTGACGATCTTCGATGCGGTTTTGCGAAACCAGGTATCCTGCCGATTCATACGAATCGTACCGACCACCTCAAAGCCCAGCTCGGCCTGCGCAATGAGATTGGGAATTTCTTCCGGCGGATTTTGCAGATCCGCGTCGAGCGTGATTATCAAATCGCCGCGCACCTTGGAAAAGCCAGCCATGATCGCCGCATGCTGCCCGAAGTTTCGATTGAGAATGACCGCGACGAATGGACTTTCCGGAATAGCGGCCTGCGCGCAGATCATATCCGCCGATTCGTCGCGACTGCCGTCGTCCACCAGTAATATTTCGGTACGCATCGGCAAATTACGCACCACGGCGCCGAGGCGCTCGAACAATGTCGGGAGATTCGCCTGCTCGTTGTAGACGGGAACGACGATCGATAGAAATTTAACTTCGTGAGTTTTCATGCGCTGGTTTAACCCTTGGCTAATACTTTTTGAGCGGCGGCAACGACGCGATCGACATCGGCAAAAGTCATGTCCGGAAAAAACGGCAGGGAGCAGATGCGCGCCGAATTCCATTCGGTATTGGGTAGCGATAACCGGGCGCTGGCCAGTTTCTCGCGATAATACTTTTGCTCGTGCACCGCGCGAAAATGAATGCCGCAGCCGATCTGCTCCGCTTTCATTTGTTCGATAAAATCGTTGCGGAAATTGCCTTCGCCGGCCAACACGCGCACGACCATTAAATGATGGCCGTGAGTGTGCTGCCAGGATGGCGGCAGCAACGGCGATAGTTGCGGCACCGCAACCAAACGCTCGCGGTAATATGCGGCCAGCGCGGCTCGCTTCGCATTGATTTGCGCCAAACGCTTGAATTGGCTCAAGCCGAGCGCGGCGCACATATCCGGTAAATTATATTTAAAACCCGGCTCGACCACTTCCGCCTGTGGGCTGCGGCCCTGCGTACTACGGTCGAAAGAGTCCACCCCTAAACCGTGAAAGCGTAACCGCCGTATATGCGCGGCCAGCGCTTCGTTGTCGGTGACGAATACACCGCCCTCCGCACTGGTGACATTTTTAATCGCCTGCAGCGAAAAAATCGCATCGCCGCTGCGACCGACCGGCACCCCACGGTAGTCGCAGCCCAGCGCATGGGCGGCATCCTCGACCAGCGGAATCGACTTCGCACGCGCCAAATTGCGGATAGGTTCGAGATCGAGCGGCGCACCGGCGAAATGCACCGGTATGATGAGTTTGGTGCGCGGCGTGATCGCGCGTTCGATCAGCTCGGCGGTGGTCATTAAATTATCGCGCTCGACATCGACGAACACCGGTGTCGCGCCAACCAGGGTGATCAGGTTGGGGGTCGACACCCAGGTCAGCGATGGCGTGATGACTTCGTCGCCGGGACCGATGCCGAGCGCCACCAAATACAGATGCAGCAACGCGGTCGCCGAAATTGCCGACACCGCAAAACGCGCGCCGATCTGTTCACAAAATGCACTCTCCAACGCTGCGCATTGCGGACCGGTGGTAATCCAGCCGGAGCGCAGCACTGCTGCGACGGCATCGATATCGTCGGCGTTGATTTGCGGGCGACAAAACGGTAAAAAAGCTTCCGACATGTGTGA
>DATIED010000519.1:0-8336 GCA_035455965.1 Spongiibacteraceae bacterium | reverse complement strand
CGTTCGAAATCGCGGATACGTTGACGGCAGTGCTCGATGGTTTGCGCCGTCATAACGCTGTGCGCATCGTCGCGCAATTCGGCATTCAGATTGCGCACCAGCACTTGTGCGGTTTCGATCATGTAATTAAACGCCATGATCGATTGCTGCGGGCCGGGCAGCGTCATAAAGAAACTGACGCCCGGTGTGCAGAAGGTATCGATGGCATCGAGATTGAATGTTCCGGGCTCGACGAGATTGGCGAGACTGAACTGCACCGGACCGCGGCCATTGGCATTTTCGTAGCGATGGAAAATTCGCATCTTGCCGAAGCGTAAATCGCAGGCCAGCAAAATCTGCAATAAATCCGCGCCGTTGAAACCGCTTTTGTCCTTGCTCAGGACATTGACGACCAATACTTCCTGCGGCTCGACGGGATCGCGCTGCTCTTCCATCATTTCGTCGAGATAACTTTGTTCGACGGCGTGCTGCTTCGCGCGCTTCCTCCAGCCGGCTTTGGGATGCGGAGCAACTTCCTCCAGCGCTTGCGGCTCGACCGGTTGCTCTGCAATTTTACGCGACGGCTCGATCACCGGTGCCACCGGGATCATATTCTCGACCGGCTCGATTAACGCCGCTTCCTCTTCAGCTTCATGCTGGTACGCAACGGCTTCGCCGCGACGATCGCCGACAGCCAATTCTTCCTCTGCCAATTCCGGGCCCAGGTCGTGCTCCAACTCGTCGTGCGCTTGCTCGACGGGCATCTGCACCGGCTCGATCAGAACCGGCACCGACTCACGAAGATGCAAATTCTGACTGCGCTGCTTGGCGATTACGCGCGCGCCGCCGTTGGGCAACTCGGAATTAATGATAGCGATAGAAGGATCTTCGACGGGTTCGGTGTGATGATTGAATACTTGCTTGGATAGCGATACGCGAATGCGATTGCTACGCTCGTTGCGCACACGGCGATAGCCGTCGAGAAACACTGCCAGGATCAACAGCACTCCGACGATAATCGTCCACTCTCTTACGCTGAGCTCCATAACCTTCGGATTTCCCCCTCACCCTTCGAGGATTGTTGTTAGGTAATACCGACGGGGCCACTTATACACTTAATACTACTTATGTACTTAATATAATAGTAGCCAGCTAGATTGTCGGTAACGGCATTTTATTGTTTCACGCACTCACGTAAATATCTAGCCTAAGATGCGGCTAATTCTGCAGCTTCTTCAATATCCACCGTCACCAGCCGCGATACCCCCGGCTCGTGCATCGTCACCCCCATCAATTGCTCGGCGATTTCCATCGCGATTTTATTGTGGGTGATGTAGATAAACTGCACTTGCGCCGACATTTCTTTCACCATCCGCGCGTAGCGACCGACGTTCACATCGTCGAGTGGCGCGTCGACTTCGTCCAGCATACAGAACGGCGCCGGATTGAGACGGAAGATCGAAAACACCAGAGCGATGGCAGTCAGCGCCTTTTCGCCGCCGGACAGCAGGTGAATCGTGCTGTTGCGCTTGCCGGGCGGCCGCGCCATGATGGTAATGCCGGTATCGAGCAAGTCGTCGCCGGTCATTTCGAGATAGGCGTGGCCACCGCCGAATACCTTTGGAAACAACTCGCCCAAACCTTGATTGACTTGATCGAAAGTGGTCTGGAAGCGCGCGCGCGTCTCCTTGTCGATACGGCGGATGGCGTTTTCCAGCGTATTTAACGCCTCGACCAGATCGTTGTTCTGCGCATCGAGATAATGCTTGCGCTCGGACTGCACCTTGTACTCGTCGATCGCGGCAAGGTTGATCGGCCCCAGCCGCTGCACTTTGCGGCCCACCGATTCCAACTGCTCGACCCACTCGGCCTCGGTGGCACCCTCGGGCAGATTCGCCAGCACCGCATCGAGATCGAACTGGCTCTCGATCAACTGTTCCTGCAGGGTGCGGCGGCGCACCAGCAGACTCTGCGTTTCCAAGCGCATTTTTTCCAGCTCCGAGCGCACTTCCTGCGCGCGCTGTTCGATGCTGTGGCGCGACTGCTCCGATTGCCGCAACTCGTGCTCGATCGCATCCAGCTCGCGGCGCGCATTGCCCAGCTCTTCCTCTACACGCAAACGTTTTTCGAGTAGCGCTTCAAGCTCTATCTTTTGGTCGGCGACAGGCTCTTCGGAGGTCGCCATCTCCTCTTTCAGCGCCAGTTGGCGCTCTTCCAATTGCTGCACCTGGTTTTGCGTGCGCTCGATGCCGGAGGCTGTCGACTCCAATTGCGAACGCAGTGTTTGCTCGCGCATCGCCAGTTGGTACGATTGGTCTTTATCCTGCCGCGCGCGCTGCCGTGCATCGTCCAGGGTGGTGCGATTGGTATCGCGATCGCGCAGCATTTGCTCGCGCGCCATCGAATCGGTCTGCATTGCATCGATCGCGGTCTGCAGTAACATGCGCGCTTCGCCCAGATTTTCCTGTTCGATGCGGAACTGCTCGCGGCCTTCATCGATCTCGCGATTCAGCCGCTCGCGGCGCTGCGCGGTCTGCTCGATACGAACCTGCTTGGCGCTCAATTCCGAGCGCACCTCGCCCTGCTGACGATTGACCTGTTGCAGATCGCGCTGCGATTCGTCGCGCCGCTGTTCGGCGCTGCGCAGTTGTTCGCGCACCGTGACTTGTTGCGCCGCCAATGCTTCGATGCGCTGTTCTTCGCGCTCGATCGCCGGCACTAATTCATGCAGCTCCTGCTGGCGCGCCAGCACACCGCTTTGTGCATCGTCCGCGCGCGCGACGCGCAGCCAATTCGGCCCGAACCATAAACCGTCGCGCGTGATCACCGATTCATGCGCGCCAAGCTGGCCGCGCAACGCTAGCGCCGCATCCAGATCGGTCGCGCAATAAATCCCCGCCAACAAACTGCCGACGGCATTATCGCCGCGCGCAAAATCGAGCAGGCGCGGCTGATTCGAAGGGGAGACCGCAGCGACACTGCGGCCATCCAGGAGCGTCAGCCGCCCTTTATTAAGCTCGCTGGTGGCGCCGACAAATGTTTCTAAATTATCGACGCATACCGCCTGGAGTTGATCGCCCAGTACGGTTTCGACCGCAGTCTGCCAACCATCATCGACTTGCAAACGCTCGGCGAGCCGCGCTTTGTCGGCGATGCCATGTTGCTTCAACCAACTATTGACGACGCCGCCCTGCTGGCCGAGCGCAGCCTGTTGCAGCGCTTCGAGTGAAGCCCGGCGGCCGCGCTTGCGCTGCACTTCGCCGCGCAGTTGATCGAGCTCGGCGCTATCGCGCTGCATTGCATCGCGCTGCTGCTCGATGGTGGCGAGCAGTTCATCGATGGCGTGTTGTTTTTCTTCACTCTGTAATTCGAGCTCGGCGACCTGCTCGTTGAGCAGCGCAATCTCGTCTTCGGATGCATCGGCGCTGAGGGAAGCTTTCTCTTCTTCAAGCTTGCCGACGCGATCCTGAAAGCGCCGCAGCGCGGTCTCGAGATGCTGGATGCGCGACTGCTGCACTTCCGCCTGCTGGCGCGGCGCCGCAGCGTTCTGATTAAAATCGTCCCAGTGCTGCTGCCACTCCTGCATCGCCTGCTCGGCGGCGACCAATTGATTGGCGGACTCCTCGGCGCGCGCTTCGGATAATTCGCGCTCGGGCTCGATCTCGGTGAGCTCGGTGCGCCACGCCGTTTGTTTATCGGCATCGGATTTTAAATGCTCGCGAGCCTCGGCGAGATTACGTTCGGCGCGCAATAAATCCTCGCGCAATTGGCGCGCACGCTCGGTCTGGTGATGAATCGTTTGTTCGGCGCGCGCGATCTCCGCACCGAGCGCGTAATAACGGCCCTGCACTTCATTGAAGCGATCGTTCAATTCGCTGTGGCCGTCGCGATATTTCTCGATTGCCGCGTCGACCGCGCGCTGCTCGGCGATCACCGCTTCCAGACGCACTTCGAGTTCGCGAATTTCGCACTCGCGCTGCTGCACCTGGACATCGAGCTCGCGCCACTGCAACGCCTGCAATTGCGCTTTCAGTAAACGCTCTTCTTTTTTCAGTTCGGTGTAGCGCTCGGCGGCCTGCGCCTGTCTTTGCAAATGTTGTAACTGGCGCTCGAGTTCGTCGCGCAGGTCGGTCAGGCGCTCGAGATTCTCCTGCGTACGGCGCATGCGATTTTCGGTTTCGCGGCGCCGCTCTTTGTATTTGGAGATGCCGGCAGCTTCTTCGATAAAGACCCGCAACTCATCGGGCTTGGCTTCGATCAATTTCGAAATCATGCCTTGTTCGATAATGGCGTAGCTGCGCGGCCCGAGACCGGTACCCAAAAATATATCGGTGATATCGCGGCGACGACATTTGGTGCCGTTCAGAAAATAATCGGACATACCATCGCGCGTGACCTTGCGCTTGATCGAGATTTCGGCAAACGCCGCGTATTCGCCGCCGAGGCCACCGTCGCTGTTATCGAATACCAGCTCGATCGAAGCCTGTCCGACCGGTTTGCGATTGACCGAGCCATTGAAGATAACGTCGATCATCGACTCGCCGCGCAGGTTCTTGGCCGAGCTTTCGCCCATTACCCAGCGCACCGCATCGATCACATTGGACTTACCGCAGCCGTTCGGGCCGACAATTGCCGACAAATTCGTAGGGAAATTAACCGTAGTCGGATCGACAAACGATTTAAAGCCGGCCAGCTTGATATTTTTCAATCGCATAAAACGTTAAAACTCTTTGTCAATTAGCTCAGCAACCAGTTGAGATTATTATCTTTCTTGATCGGTGCGGGGGGCGCGCCAGCCGACCCGTTCAGCCGCTTATGGCCGCGTAGTTTATCGGGTTTAACTAATCGGCACTACGCTTAACGCGGGGATTTTGGCCAGCATCCGCTCGCCGGCAAAAATCTTTTATTTAACCGAGTGTTAGCGCCGACGATTGATTTGCAGTTGCAGCTGTTGCGGCGTATTGCCCAAGGTCAGCGGCGCGCTGCTGCCCTCGAGATCGCCCGGCTCGGCACGCACTTGCCCGGAAGCGCTGATCCGCGCCACGACTTCGACCTGCCGGGCACTGGATAGATTGACGCCAGCCGCCATCGCCATACTGTCGTCCAACGTGACCGTCAGCGGCAATTGCTGCGCATCGAGCTTCACCACAGCCAATGGTATCGGCGAGCCGCCGACAGCGCGCGCATATACGAACAACGTGGCGCCCGGCGGCGTTGCCGCCGCCAATTCGCCGGCCAGCGATACCGCCACTACAATCTTTGGTCCCGGAAAGCCATTCGGCCCCAGTGCATGCTCGGCCTGGGCGACACCGCGCTCGATCAAACCGGCGCTCGGCGAACCGGGCGGCAACTGCCGCAATAAATGCCGCCAATGCAACAGTGCCTGCGGATAATCCTGCCGCTCGAAGGCATCGATGCCCAGCAGGCCCAGCGCGGTGGGTTGATCGGGATCGCCCTGCAGCGCACGCTGTGCCTGCGTTAACGCCTCGCCGCTCAACTTGCGGTCTGCCGCCAGATACAGCGCCTGCGCATATTGCGCGGCAACCGTCGCATCCTCCGGAAATTTTTTCTGCAGCGCGGCGTACTGCGCGACCGCCGCGCTATAACGGCCGAACTCGGCGTCGAGACGCGCCAACATAAAGCGGCGCCGGCCATCATCGTCATCGCGTCGCGCCAGACGCTGTTCGAGTGCAGTGGCCAACTCTTCCAGCGTCGCGCGATTATCGCCGCCCTCCTTGATTTGCTGCTCGCTGCGATAGAGCAATGTTTGAATCCGCCAATCGGCCCAGGCGCCAAAATAAAAATAAAAGGTGCCGGCGCAGAGCGGTAGCAACACGCTCGCGACGATCAACAAACTGTGTCCACGCACCGAGGCCGATGGCGCGACACTATCTCCAACCTCCTGCAGCAAACGTCGCTCCTGCTCGAGCTTCAATTGCTGGTAGGCCGTTTCATCCAAATTGCCGGCCGCATGCTCGCTCGCCAATTCCTGCAGGCGCGCTTTGATAATATCCAGTACCGCCTGCTGGCTATCTTGACGCTCTGGGGCCTGACGTTCTGAGCCCCGGCGCGCCCGATCGCCTCGATACAGCAATGGCGCAAGCACAAAAACTATCGCTACAACACATAACAGGCCCGCGCCCAACCAAAAATTCACAGCGGTTTTTCCTCGTCCGAACTATCGTCGCGCAGCAATTTATCGACGCGGGCGCGCTCATCGGTATTCAACGCCGCGCTATCCGGCTCGCTGCGGCGGCGCCGCACGACCGCCAACAGCACCACGCCGCCGATCGACAGAAAGAGTATCGGCGCCAGCCATAACACCGCGGTTTTTTTATCGAAGGGCGGATCGTAGAGAATAAATTCGCCGTAGCGCGCGACCATGTAGTCGGTGATCTCGCGATCGCTGCGACCCGCCAATAGCAGGCGATGCAACTCGCGGCGTAGATCGGTGGCAATCGGCGCATCCGAGCCGGCCAGATTTTGATTCTGACATTTCGGGCAGCGCATTTCTTCGATGAAATGCCGATAGCGCTCGCGCTGCGCGTCGGTATCGAATTCGTACGGATCGATAGCCGCGTGCGCGGTTAAAACCCAACACAGCGCGAGCGACAATCCAGCCAGCAATCCACGCATTATCAACCGCCCTGTGCGGCGGTTAATTTCGCCAGCAGCGGCTGCAGAGTTTCCGACCAGACCCGCTCGTCGATCGGCCCTTGATAGCGCCAGCGCACGGTACCGCTGCGGTCGACCAGATAGGTTTCCGGCGCACCGGTGACGCCGAGATCCAGACCGAAAGTACCGACGCGATCGTCGAGCACCGCCAAATACGGATTACCTTTTTCCTGCAGCCACTGGCGCGCCTTCGCCGCATCGTCTTTGTAATCGACACCGACGATCAGCACACCCTGCTGCGCCAGCTTCAACAAATACGGATGCTCGTACAGGCAGGATGGGCACCAGGTCGCCCAGACATTCACCAACACGACCTTATCTTGCAAGACCGCATTGGCGACGGTGGCACCGGACAACAAATCCGGCAACTGAAATACCGGCAGCGGTTTATCGAGCAGTGCGGACGGCATATTTTGCGGATCGTAAGCGCCGCTGCCGATTTGCTTTTGCACCACGAAGAAAAAAATCGCCAATACCGCAAATACAATCAGCGGGATAAATAATTTAAGACGTTGCATCGCTAATCTCGCTCAAGCCGCAACCGCAGCGGCAACTGTGGCGGTGCGGCGCTGCAGGCGATAGCGACCGTCGCAGACCGTCAAACCACCACCCAGTGCCATCAATAAACCGCCCAGCCAAATCCAGCGCACGAATGGTTTGTAGTGCAATCGCACCGCCCATGCACCATTTTCCAACGGCTCGCCTAAGGCGACATAGATATCGCGGAACAAACCCGCGTCGATATCCGCCTCGGTCATTACCTGATCGCGACGCGCGTTGTAACGGCGTTTTTCCGGATGTAATTCGGCCAGTTGTTTACCGTCGCGCGCAACTATGACCAAACCACGCTCGGCACTGTAATTCGGACCGCGTACTGGCTCCGTGCCGGCAAATAGAAAATCGTAACCCGCGAGTTGCGTATGCTCGCCGACCGCCAGGCGCAAGTCGCGCTCCTCGGTGTAAGCGGTGGTTAAACCGACGCCGAGCACGCTGACGGAAAATCCTATATGCGCAATCAACATGCCGTAGTACGCCGGCGTCAAACGCCGCAGGCCCGCCGACCAACCATTCGCGTTGCGCAATTTATTGCGCAGATCGACCACAGTGGTAAATATCACCCAGCTCGCCAGGCAAACCGTCAGCACCACGCCCCAGTGGAATTGGCCGCGATACGCAAATGGAAAGAGGAAGCCGACCAACAGACTAGCGAGCAATGCCGGCAACAAGCGGCGCCACAGTTCATCGGCGCGGCTGCGCTTCCAATTATTGCTTGGGCCAATGCCCATAAACACCAGCAATATCGACATCAATGGTACGAACACCGCATTAAAATACGGCGGTCCCACCGAGTATTTGCCGAGATGCAAGCTATCCACCACTAATGGAAATAACGTGCCGCTCAGTACGCTCAAAGCCGCTACCAACAATAAAATATTGTTGCCCAGCAAAAATATTTCGCGCGATAGCAAACTGTAATCGGTTTTATTGGCGACCGTCGGCGCGCGCAATGCGTACAGCGTCAACGAGCTGCCGATGACAATGCCGAGAAAAACCAGAATAAAAATACCGCGGGTCGGATCGGCGGCAAACGAATGCACCGAGGTCAGTACGCCGGAGCGCACCAGGAAAGTACCGAGCAAACTCAGCGAAAAGGCAAAAATCGCCAGCAGTACCGTCCAGCT
>DATIED010000518.1:0-2973 GCA_035455965.1 Spongiibacteraceae bacterium | reverse complement strand
GTTAATCGGCGATGCCGCGCACACGATTCATCCGTTGGCTGGCCAGGGTATTAATCTCGGCCTGCTCGACGCGCAGGCTTTGGCCGACGAAATATTGCGCGCCAAACAGCGCGGCCTGGGCACTGCCGCACCGAGCGCGCTGGCGCGGTATCAACGTCAGCGCAAAAGCAACAATCTCGCGACTCTGGCGGCGATGGAAGGCTTCAAGCGCCTATTCGGCGCCGGTAACCTCACCGCGCGGTTATTGCGTAATACCGGCCTGCAATGGGTCGATCGCAGCGCACCGTTGAAGCGCATCCTGATTCGGCAAGCGATGGGCCTCGGCAATTAACTAATTTTTTTCCAATCCATTGCTCTGCATATATTGCGCGATGATGGCCTCGACATCGATTTTCTGCAGGCCGGCGTTAAACCGTGCAGCGACGCGATCGTTGGCGCCGCCGCGCTTAAAACAAATGTACAACTTTCTATCCTCGAGCAGGCGCGAGTTAAAGCGCAGATCGTTAAAGCCTTGCAGCTCGGGCGTATTCTTCAATAAATAATCGAGCACATTGCGATCGACAATCGCCAGGTCGATACGGCGGTGCGCCAGCTTTTGCAGATTCTGCGCGTCGTTGCTGGCGACATCGACAGCGAGTCGCCCCGTTGCGACCATATCGTCGAGCGCCTGCGTATTGACGTAATCGCGCACCACGCCGATTTTATAGGGCGCGAGATCGCCGAGGACTGACCAGGCGACACGCGCATCGTTGCGCTCGGCAAAACCCAGCGGGCTGTGGCCGATTGGATTCGAGCAGTTAAAGCGCCGCGCGCGATCGGCCGAATAATAGACCGGGAAGACACCTGCGTAATCGTTGTCGCTCTCGCTTAAATGAGTGGCGCGCGCCCACGGATAAAAGTCGATATCGACCGCATAACCCATCGCCTGAAAAGCTGCTTTCACCACCGCCGCGGAAACGCCCTGGTCGCGCAGTGAGGCGCCGGTGTAGGGCTGCCAATCCAGCGAAATCAGACGTACCGCCTTATCGTCCGCAACCGCCCGAGCGCCCGCCAGTAGCACTGCGATCGCCAGCAATAGCCGAAAAAAAATTGCCATAATGCTCCCGAGGCAATGATATTCATAAATGTAACGCGCAGCTTTGCGTTGACCCTGTCAATTTAATACCGGCCTGTGCAATACCGCGCATTCTCGATCATAAACCGGTCGGCGCGCCAGCAGCGTGCCGACCGGGTTGTATTTCCAATCGTCGCAGGTAGAATGCCGGACAATTACGGCAGCAAATTTTAAGAGAGCCCCCCATGAGCAACACACCCAGCGAACTCAAGTACGCCAGCAGCCACGAGTGGGCGCGCCTCGAGGAAGACGGCACTGTCACGGTCGGCATTAGCGATCACGCGCAGAATGCGCTCGGCGATGTAGTTTTCGTCGAACTGCCGGAAGTCGGTCGCGAACTGACCGCGGGTCAAGAAGCCGGCGTGGTGGAGTCGGTCAAAGCCGCTTCCGATATTTACGCGCCGGTCTCCGGCGAGGTGATCGCGATCAACGAAATACTCGAGGATAGCCCCGAGACGATCAATGGCGATCCCTATCAACTCGGTTGGTTTTTCCGCCTGCAGCCGAGCGATCCGGCCGAATTGGATAACCTGCTCGATGCCGACGCCTATCAAGCGTTGTGCGACGACGAATAATCGTTACGCGGTGCCGTTACAGCACGGCACCGCCCTCCGCCGCTGACGTGGGCAAGATGCTCTAATTAGTCAGCACCGCCGTAGTTAATCTCACTCCGCGAGCAAGCCGCTATGGCCGACGCCTTTCCTCCACTATTCCTTAATCCCAATGCCGAGCGCCGCCTGCGCGCCGGTCACGTATGGATCTACAGCAACGAAATCGATAATGCGCGCTCGCCGTTAAAGCAGTTCGAAAGCGGCCAGCAGGTTATGGTGCATAGCTCGAATGGCAAAGCAGTGGGCATCGCCTACATCAATCCGCACACGCTGATCAGCGCGCGCTTGATCAGCCGCGATCATCCGCTGGATAAATCGCTGCTGGTGCATCGCATCAAGATTGCGCTGGCATTGCGCGAACGTTTATTCGCCGAACCGTACTATCGATTGATCTACGGCGACAGCGATGGCCTGTCGGGTTTGGTGGTCGATCGCTTCGGCGACTATCTGGTGGTGCAAATCAATACCGCCGGCATGGAGCGCGTGCTCGACGACATCGTCACCGCGCTCTGTCAGGTGCTGAAGCCGCAAGGCATTTTGTTAAAAAACGATTCGCGCGTGCGCGCTTCGGAAGAATTGCCCGAATACGTCAAAGTGGCCTTCGGTGAAGTGCCCGAACAGGTCGAGCTGATCGAAAACGGCTGCCGCTTTGCAGCGCCGGTCTATCACGGCCAAAAAACCGGCTGGTTTTACGATCATCGCAATGCCCGCGCGCGCCTCGCTGCGTATTCAAAAGGTCGGCGCGTCCTGGATGTGTTTTCGTACATCGGCGGCTGGGGTATTCAAGCGGCGCTCGGCGGCGCCAGCGAAGTCACGTTGCTCGACAGCTCCGCGAGCGCATTGCAACTGGCGCAGCATAACGCCGAGTTAAACGGTGTCGGCGATAAGGTAAAAACACTCGAAGGCTCGGCATTCGATGTGTTAAAAAATCTGCACGACGCCGAAGAGCGTTTCGATACCATTATTCTCGATCCGCCGGCATTCATTCCGCGCCGCAAAGATATTCGTGCCGGCGAAACCGCCTATCGCCGCATCAATGAGTTGGCGATTCGACTATTGAATCGCGATGGATTTTTAATCTCTGCCTCCTGCTCACTACATTTAACGCGCAATTCGCTGACCGATATTTTACGCGCCAGCGCGCGCCATCTCGATCGGCAACTACAAATCCTCGAACAGCATGGTCAAGGCGCCGATCACCCCGTGCATCCGGCGATCGCGGAAACGGACTATTTAAAGAGTGTGTTT
>DATIED010000517.1:0-6028 GCA_035455965.1 Spongiibacteraceae bacterium | reverse complement strand
TAAAACGCCGAGTACATCGCTGCCGCCGGCGGGCAGATTATCGAGTTGAGCGGCGATCTGTTGTACTTCCGCATCGGTCATTGCATCGATGCGCTGCTGCGCGACGGCGGCATCGAGGCCGCGCGTTTGCAGCAGATTGCGCACGTCTTCGCGCTGTAAAAAGCTGTGCACGCGATCGCGATTGATTCCGGCCTGCGCCGCCGACGCGACGACATCGGTGCCGATCAATGCGGCGTGCACTTGTCCGATCGGTAGCCATAATGCAAATAAAGAAAAAATCAGGGTCCAACTGGTGCGGCGCAAAAAGCGGATATTCATAGGCATTTATTCCTTGTTGCGGGGGTGATTAATGGCGATAGTCATTTTTATCACAAGTTGTGACAGTGGAATAGTTCTCGCGTTCTGATTTGTGATGCAAGGTCTGCGATAAAACGTCTGCGTTAAAAGATGAGTTGCGACTCGAGCGTACCGGCGTCTGGCAGCGGCGCAGAAAAATTCTGCAGCGATCGGGTTGGAGCTATTAAACTGTCGATCTGAATATACACTGCCGACTTGCATCGCGCAGCGGCTCAGACGGATGCAGTGCGTGGTGCATTGCATTGAAATATCGGATCGATCCCTGATGAAATTGCCATCGACCTGCGACATCTTTTGTACCGTCATCGACAATTACGGCGATATCGGCGTCTGCTGGCGACTGGCGCGCCAACTGGCGAGCGAGCATGGCGTTGCGGTACGGCTCTGGGTCGATGATTTGCAGGCATTGCAACGCCTGTGGCCCGCGACGAATATCGATCGGGAGCGGCAGCGCATCGCCGGCGTTGCAGTATGCAAATGGCAGGAGCCATTCGTTGCGGTCGAGCCTGCCGATATCGCGATCGAAGCGTTTGCCTGCGAATTGCCGGCGAGCTATATCCAATCGCTGGCGCAGCGCGCGCACAAATCGCTGTGGATTAATCTCGAATATCTGAGCGCCGAGGGATGGGTGGCCGCTTGCCATGGCCTGCCTTCGCCGCAATCCGCGCAACCGTCGCCGCGAGCACTCGAAAAATATTTTTTCTTTCCCGGCTTTAGCGACCGCACCGGCGGCTTATTGCGCGAGCGCGAATTATTGTCGCGGCGTCATGAGTTCCAGCGCGATCCCGCGGCGCGGGTCGAGTTTCTGGCACGCTTCGGCGTGGCGACCACACCGGCAGTGCGCACGGTATCGCTGTTTGCCTACGAGAATGCAGCGCTATCGCCGCTGCTGGAGGCGTGGGTTAACGCGTCGCAACCGATTTTATGCCTGGTTCCGGCGGGTAAATCGTTGGCCGACATCGGCCGTTTTTTCGACCAGCCTCATTCGGAGGGGCTGGGTTCGGCAGGGCTAAGCTCGGGGGGGCCAGACCCGGCAGTGGGATCGATCTACCAGCGCGGGGCGCTAACCCTGGCGGTGTTGCCGTTCTTATCGCAGGATGATTACGATCTTTTATTGTGGAGCTGCGATCTCAATTTCGTGCGCGGCGAGGACTCGTTCGTGCGCGCGCAGTGGGCCGGACGTCCTTTGATCTGGCATATCTATCCGCAGCGGGACGACGCGCACCAGCCAAAATTAAATGCCTTTCTCGAACTATATCGCGCCGATCTGGCAGCCCCCGCCGCCGCGGCCACGACGGCGTGCTGGCAGGCATGGAATGACGGCGGCGACATGGCCGGCGCCTGGCGCGAGTTGGAGGTCTTTCTGCCGATCCTGTCCGCGCATGCCGAAAGCTGGTGCGAGCGCCTGTCCGCGCGCGAAAATCTTGCCGCGGCGCTGGTGCAATTTTGCGCAAATCATGTATAGTGCGCGCGTTTTTATTAAACCCTGTTTTGGTGTCTTTTTATGAAAAATGCTCAAGAGCTGCGTCCCGGTAACGTCGTCAATGTGAATGGTCAACCGTGGGTTGTCCTGCGAGCCGAATACAACAAGTCGGGCCGCAACTCCGCCGTGGTAAAAACCAAGATGAAAAACCTCCTGTCCGGCGGTATTTCGGAGAGCGTCTACAAGGCCGACGATCGAGTTGAGCCAGTTATGCTCGAGCGCAAAGAAGTCACCTATTCCTATTTTGCCGATCCTCTGTACGTATTTGTCGATGGCGACTACAACCCCTACGAAGTCGAAGCGGAAAATCTCGGCGATGCGCTCAACTACATCGAAGACGGTATGATCGATGCGTGCGAAGCGGTATTTTATGAAGGCAAGGCCATCTCCGTTGAATTGCCGACCACCATCGTTCGTCAAATCAGCTATACCGAGCCCGCAGTGCGCGGCGATACCTCCGGTAAAATCATGAAAACCGCCAAGCTGTCGAATGGTTTTGAAATGCAGGTCTCGGGTTTCTGCGAGATCGGCGATTCGGTCGAGATCGATACCCGCACCGGCGAATACAAAAGCCGCATCAAGGGCTGATTTGCAGCACGCACTTTCGCGGCAGCACACACTGCGAAATAAAAAAGGCCCCTCGGGGCCTTTTTTTTCGCCGCTCGAATAACCCCAGTGCAAATACCCGCGCGGCGTTAAGTCGCGAATCGGTCGGCAACATCGCGTGCGATCGCCAGCGCGGCGGTCAGCCCCGGCGATTCGATGCCGAATAAATTGATAAGTCCGGCGCTGCCGTGCGTCTCCGCGCCCTGGATAACAAAGTCGGTATTGGGCGCACCCGGCCCGCTGATCTTTGGACGAATTCCGGCATAGGCGCTAATCAGGCTGCCCTGCGGCAGCGCCGGCCAGTATTTGCGAATCTCCGCATAAAAATCTCTGCTGCGAGATTGCGCAACGCTGTAGTCGATAGTGTCGATCCATTCCACATCGGGGCCAAAGCGCGCCTGCCCTGCCAGGTCGAGAGTGAAATGCACGCCGAGCCCGCCGGGTTCCGGTACCGGATACACCAGGCGAGAGAAGGGCGCGCGGCCGGCCAGCGAAAAATAATTACCTTTGGCGAAATAGGGGGTCGGGATCGCCGCGCTTGGTATGCCATCGATGCGCGAGGCCACTTCGCAGGCCGAGAGCCCCGCCGAATTGACTAAAATTTTTGTCCGTAGCGCAAGCGTTTCGCCGCCGGAAATAATTCGCAGCTGAATAGAGTCGCCACGAATCTCGCCATCGATAAATTCACTATGCAGCGCCAGCGTGCCGCCGGCATTTTCAAAATCGCCTTGCAGTGCCAGCAATAAACTATGTGAATCGACGATGCCGGTAGATGGTGACCACAATGCGGCGATACAATCCAGGGCGGGTTCCATGGCCAGCGCCTGGTCGCGCGTGAGATGACGAATATCGTGTACGCCGTTGGCGAGCGCCTGTGCGGCAAGCTCGCTCAATTTCTCTTCCTGCGCCGCTGTTGTCGCAACGATCAGTTTGCCGCAGCGGCGCTGTTCGATATGGCGGGCTGCGCAATAGTCGTATAGCAGTTCGCGACCCTGTACGCACAGGCGCGCTTTTAGCGAGGTGGTTGGATAATACAGTCCGGCGTGAATCACCTCGCTGTTGCGCGAGCTGATCTCTGCGCCGATGCGCGCATTGCGCTCGATCAGCACAGTTGCCAGCCCCTTTTCGGCCAATGCTTTCGCGCAGGCCAGACCGATCACGCCGGCGCCAATAATTACCACATCTATTTTCGTATCAGTCATAGTGTGTGCAGCGCACATGAAAGTAGAGGGGCACTGTAGCAACGCACTGTATCAACAACAATCCATCGCATCATGCTTTTTATCGAGTAGTCGTGTGCTAAAGGCAGGGCGCTAAATAATGCAGGGCTGCCGGTGAAAGTCGGTCGTTGCAGGCTCCCGTATCGGCTCGACGACAACCCATTGCGTTATATTTGCGGCCTGTAAAAAGCATCCAGCAACGATTGCTCGATATGTTGCCAGTCGGCGGCCTCATCATGAATCAACTCGACAATGCTATCGGCGAGTTCGCCCACCGGCTCGATATTCGGCATGCCATCCCGATCGTTAAACACGTAATTGCCCTGCTCGGTTTTAATCAGGCCTTTGAAGCGTGCGATATTTAAATGCTCCAGCAGTTTGACTATCGTCGAATACTCAAAAGTGACCTGCCCGGCAAACAACCAGCCGCAACTGAAATAACCATCGACGCTATTTTCGCGCCGGGTAAATAATTCGTCGGTAGCTAACGACAGCGGTGGCAATGGCGGCATCGGCATGCGCAGTAAATTATTCTTCTGCGGTGTATTGCGTGGCGCGATGCGTTGGCCGCCGTGTTTCAGGCTCAACCATTGCAGCTGCAATTGCCCTTGCGTGCTCCAGCCCCACGCCTGCTTCGGTGGTTGCTGCGCAGTAACGAAATCGCTGAAAACGAGCTTATCGTCGGCGTCGCACAGATCGGTTTTATTGGCGACGACTATGTCGGCGATATTCAACTGGTCGCGAAATATTTTGTGTTCGAGATAGCGTTGTTCGCGCAATTTACGCGGATCGACCAAACAAATCACCGCGTCTAACTCCAGCAGTTCTCCGTAAGGTTCATCGGTAAGCGTATCGATCAGCGCCTGTGGATGGCCAAGCCCGGTGGTTTCGATCAGTAAGCGGTCGGGCTTTGCCCGGGCGATCAACGCATTCAATGCAACCTTCATCGGCAAGTCGGCGACGCAGCACATACAACCGCCAGCCACTTCGCGAATTTCCGCGCCGCTGCCGCGCAAAATGGCGCCATCGATACCGACCTCGCCAAACTCATTAACCAATACCGCCCATTTTTCCCCGACTGGTTTTTTCCGCAGCAAATCCAGCACCGCAGTGGTTTTGCCGGTGCCCAGAAATCCGGTGATCAAATTGGTTGGAATAGGTTTTTTCATGGAGTCATTCGGAGTACATATTGTCAACAGTATATACGGTGTAGATGTTGCAGGCGTTGCAGATGTTGGTGCAGATTATTTTGATTGAAAGGAAATCCCATCGACAGCAAGGGCGGAGGTTATTGCCTGGATTTTTGAAAATAGAAACATTACATGCTTTCGGGCTGATCGTGTGCAGGGCCATCGTCATTAATTTATTTTGCGCCAGCGCCCGGCATGGCGGAAGCTAGTTGCGCGCGTGCGACATTTGAAAGCGTTCGACACCATCGAGCTGCGCCAATTCGTCGGCCATGCGCGTGAGGCTCGTGCTGTGCTGACCATTGATCGCCACGGCGACAAATTGCCACTCCAGTTGCCGCGCATCATAGCGAACCAGAAAAGAACCGTTGGCAATCACGTAGCCGCGCTCGCGGGCAATTTTGCGCAGCGTATTCTCCTCCGGGTGCACGAAGCCTGCCGCGAAACGCAGCGTGATCGCAACCGCCGGTTGCGCCGGCAGGCGGCCTTCCAGTTTGCCGCCCCACATCATCAGCGCGGCCGATAGCAATGAAAACAAAATCGCCGCCGCATAAAACCCCAGGCCCACCAGGATGCCAATCGCGGACGAGGCCCAGATCGACGCGGCGGTGGTCAGGCCGCTGATCGTCATGCCATCGCGCATAATGACGCCGGCACCGAGAAAGCCGATACCAGTGACGATGCCTTGGACGACGCGCGTGGGATCGACCGCGATCGCGACCGTGCTGTGCATGCCAAACCAGTACCCCGGAAAGCCGGCGAACACGGTCAGCGCCGCCGAAGTCATACAGACGATACCGTAGGTGCGCATGCCGGCTGCGCGGCCATGATACGAGCGCTCGTAGCCGACCAGCAGGCCGAGCAACAAGGCGCCGAGCAAGTGCGCGAAGATGATGAGATTGGCGCCGATCGCCGGCGCGTTCCAGTATTGCGCCAACAAGTCGTTCGGCAGGATGTGCATCGGAGAGCCCTCCGCCGCCAGTGTATCGTCACTTAGGCAATAGCTATTTGGATGATAGCCGCTTGAGCATAGTTGGATTAAGCGGTGGCGTAAACGCGGTGCAGTTTGCGAAGCTAATGCAGCACGATCAGTCGATCGGCAGTTCGCCGCAGGCTTTGACGCGTGGGAGGCTGCGCACAGTGCTAGCAAGATAAATCGAAAATAAAAAAGCCCT
>DATIED010000516.1:0-2871 GCA_035455965.1 Spongiibacteraceae bacterium | reverse complement strand
TCAATCCATACCCGGCGACGTGCCAACGGTAAAAATAGCCTAAGACGCAGATTCCGGTATCCATCCCACCGGGAAATCCGACGACCGGCGCGGTTTAATCCCCAGAGTGATTGCTGTAGCATGCGCGCTTTACCGCGATGGCTCCTTTTCATGCTCGAACTGCGCATCACCCGCCCCGACGACTGGCATGTCCATCTGCGCGATGGCGACGCTTTAGCCCACACTGCCTCCGACCTGGCGCGCTATTTTGGCCGCGCTATCGTCATGCCCAATCTGGTGCCGCCGATCACCACCACCGCCGCCGCTATCGCCTACGGCCAGCGCATCGCCGCCGCCCAACAGCATTGCGCGCGGCAATTCACTCCGCTGCCGGTGCTGTATCTGACCGATGCCACCAGTCCGCAGGAAATCGCCGCCGCAAAAAATTCCGGCGCGGTATTCGCGGCCAAACTCTACCCTGCCGGCGCCACCACCAACTCGGCGAACGGCGTCACCGACTTACAACATATTTATCCGGTATTGGGGGCGATGCAGGAGCACGATCTGCCGCTACTGATTCACGGCGAAGTCACCGACAGCGCCATCGATGTGTTCGATCGCGAAAAAATATTTATCGAGCGCCATCTACAGGCGATCGTGAGCAGCTTTCCGGCGCTGCGCATCGTGTTCGAACATATCACCACCGCCGATGCGGTGGCATTCGTGCGCGCGACACCAGCCACCGTGGCCGCCACGATTACTGCGCATCATCTGCTCTACAATCGCAATCACATGTTGGCCGGCAATATTCGTCCGCATTTTTATTGCCTGCCGATTTTGAAACGCAATACGCATCAACAAGCGTTGATCGCCGCGGCGACTTCAGGCGATGCCAAATTTTTTCTCGGCACCGATTCGGCGCCGCACGCGCGTCACAAAAAGGAAACCGCCTGCGGCTGCGCCGGTTGCTACACCGCACACGCCGCCATCGAGTTGTACGCGGAGGCGTTCGAGCAGGCCGGTGCGCTGCCTCGCCTGGAAGGTTTCGCGAGTTTCTTCGGCGCCGACTTTTATCGCCTGCCGCGCAACACCGATACCATTACGCTGCGCAAACAAGCGTGGCAGGTTCCCGAGCAATTGAGCTTCGGCACGGAGAGTTTAATTCCGCTGCGCGCCGGTGAAGAAATTTCATGGCAGGTCGTAGCCGGATAAGCAATCACCAATGACTCTACCGTTCAACAAACATCCCCTGGCGCTGCGTTTTCGCGGCTTTTTACCGGTTGTCGTCGATGTCGAAACCGGCGGTTTCAATTCGCGCACCGACGCTATCCTGGAAATCGCCGCCACGACACTGACGATGGACGACGACGGCCTGCTGATGATCGACGAAACATTCGACTTTCAGGTCGATCCGTTTCCGGGTGCCAATCTCGAGCCCGCCGCGCTGGAGTTTACCGGCATCGATCCGCAAAGCCCGGATCGCGACGCGCAACCCGAATTCATTGTCTTCGACGAATTATTCAAAGCCGTGCGCGGCAAAGTAAAACATCACCACTGCACGCGCGCGGTATTAGTCGGACACAACGCGCATTTCGATTTGGGATTTGTGCTGGCGGGTGCAGAGCGTTGCAATATCAAACGCAATCCGTTTCATCCGTTTTCGGTATTCGATACCGCGACGTTGGCGGGCCTCGCATTCGGCCACACCGTGCTGGCGCGCGCCTGCGACCTGGCCGGTATCGATTTCAGCAATATTCATGCGCACTCGGCGCGCTACGATGCAATTAAAACCGCCGAACTATTCTGCCAAATCGTCAACCGCTGGCAGACGCTCGGCGGCTGGCAGCCGGGCACGGTGATCGACGAGGATTTCTAACGGGATTGTTGTTAGCGTTTTTATGCGACTAGGGCTAATCACAAGTTATCAGTTGTAGCCTATTTGCTGGCAACGAGCTTGACAGCCCGGCGACCAAATGCTCTTTTCAAAACACTGAAAGCACGCCCGTTTATATCTCGCACTAGCAGAGAGCGATAACATCGAAAGAAGCTAACGGGAAAGCACCGCCGGTATCGACCGGTACAAAGAAGTTTTGAAAAGAGTATCGGTCGGCGGGCTTGGGACCAGTTGTCAGTTGTCCAGCGGAGCGGCTAAACCATCACCTGACTGCCCAGCTCGACCACGCGATTGGTGGGGATTTGAAAGAAGTCGCTGGCCGATGCCGCATTGCGGAACATCGCGGCAAACAATATTTCGCGCCAGCGCGGCATGCCGAAATTAACACCCGAAACGATGCGCTCGCGCGATAAAAAGAAGCTGGTGTCCATCATATTGAATTCGAGATCGTGCATTTTGCACGATGCCAATAACTCCGGTATCTCGGGCTCCTCCTTGAAGCCGTACGAAGCGGTAATCAACCAGAAGTTATGCGCTACGCGCTCGATGTGCACGCGCTCATCATTGGCCACGAACGGCACGTCCTTGGTCGCTACGGTCAGCAGAATATTACGCTCGTGCAAAATTTTATTGTGCTTCAGATTATGCAGCAGCGCATGCGGTACGAACGTCAAGCTGCTGGTCATAAATACCGCGGTGCCGGGGACTTCGTGCACCGAGCCGCCGCCGACGCTATTGATAAATAAATTGAGCGGCATGGTCTCCGCGCTCAATTGCGCGAACATAATTTTACGGCCGCGCTTCCAGGTCGACATCACTGTGTAAACCACCAGACCGATCAGCAGCGGGAACCAACCGCCCTGCAATACCTTGAAAGAAGTCGCGCTGAAAAAGGCCAGATCGACAATCAACAGCGGCACTGCCAGCAGTGCCACCCCACCGATCGGCCAACGCCACAATTTATACGCCACCACCACCGCCAGCACCGTGTCGCAAAT
>DATIED010000515.1:0-10122 GCA_035455965.1 Spongiibacteraceae bacterium | reverse complement strand
CAGTATACGGAGCGAGACTGAATATCAGCTGAATGAAAATTTTGTGTGATAAATAATTGTAGGATTAGTTGATGGCGTATCGATGCAGGGCTGGTTTGGCTGCAGTGCTAGTCTTGATGGGCTATTTTCTGCTGAACGCTCACTCGTTAAATTGAATGTTGAAATTTGCCAAGCTGGATTTTATCGAGGCTTTACCAGTTGTTGGATTTTTCTGCAACGCCTGAGGGTGGGTCATTAAAGATTCGGGAATTTTTGTCGCAGTTCACGATAAGTTTTCATAGGAAAAACAGGACGATATTTTTTAAATAAATTGCCATAGTTCATGGAGGATATATGGCCGCCATTGCATCGTTGAATATTTCAATCCATCGCCAGCTTATTCGAAGATTTTTCGCTGCGACCCTTGCAGTTAATTGCGGTATTTTATCTTCATTGGCTATCGCCAATAATCCAACGTTAATAACCGCATTGCCGGTATCGACCGCAGCGCAGGCACTACTGCGTAACGCGCCAGTGTTTGAAGAGCCGCTGCTCCCCTCTAAAGCAACTTCTATCGGTGAGGATCAAGCGCTGGTAGCGGCAGTGGCTAGTTATCGGCGGCAAAGTAATGTCGACGATTTTAAAGTTTTTGAAGATTTTTTGAAGCGTTATCCGCAATCCGGCTGGCGTATGGCATTATCGACTAATCTCGGTTTGGCGAACTATCACTACGGTTATTTTTCGCGGGCGATTGCGGGGTGGGAGGATGCGTGGTCTCAAGGCCGCGATATTACCGAGCCGGCCGCCAAGGCATTAGTGGATCGCGCGATCGGTGAATTGGTGCGGATGCATGCACGCCTCGGTCATACCGATCGTCTCGCCGCATTGATGGATGAAATCGGCGATCGCCCTGTCACCGGCCAGGCTACCGAAGCGCTGACTGGCGCCAGGGAGGGCTTGTGGACAATGCGTAACGATCCGGGCGTCGCTTATTTGTGCGGCCCTAAAGCGCTAAAAAATTTGATGCTGTCGGAGAAAAAATCGACCAGTCAGACAGAATTTCTGGACAGCTATCGCTCCAGCCCGCAAGGAGTGAGTCTGGCAGAGGTTGGTAAGCTCGCCAAACAGGGCAAGCAGCCTTATGTGCTCGCATTTCGCGAAGGCGATGCGCCGATTCCGCTGCCGGCGTTGGTGCATTGGAAAGTCAGTCATTTCGCAACCATCGTCGCGCAGGAAAATGGCCGTTATCACGTTAAGGATCCGACCTTTGGTACCGACATTTGGATTAGCCAGGGCGCGCTGGACTCGGAAGCGAGCGGTTATTTTCTATTGCCCTCAACAAAATTGGCCGATGGCTTTCGCTCGGTAAGTTTGGCGGAAGCGAGTCGAGTGCGCGGCCGCGGAACTACCAGTAATAATGACCCCTGGCCGACTTCGCCCGATGACGAAAAGGGTCATCCACCGTGCTCCAATCCAGGGATGTGTGGCGCCAATTTTCATTCGATGGTACTGAGCCTCAATCTGGTCGATACGCCCGTTGGTTACGCGCCACCGAAAGGTCCTTCGGTGTTCGTTACCTTGACGTACAACCAACGCGAGGCGAATCAACCCGCGACATTTAATTTTTCTAACGTCAGCCCCAAGTGGACGATGAATTGGCTGTCCTATATCCAGGACGATCCGACATCAGCAGGTGCCAACGTGCTTCGTTACGTCGCCGGTGGCGGCTCGTTGAATTATGCAGGTTACAACAGCGCGACTGGTAAATTCACGCCGGAGGGAAAAAATGCGGCGGTACTGCAGCGCATTGCCGGAACACCGGTTGCCTATCGGCGCACGCTCGGCGATGGGAGTGTAGAAATCTATGCGCAACCCGACGGTGCCACGACCTACCCGCGGCGGATTTTCCTGACTCAGAAGATCGATCCGACGGGCAACGCTGTGACGTTGGCTTACGATGTGACGCGCCGCCTGACCAGCATTACCGATGCACTGGGACAAGTGACTAACTTTACGTACGGTGTATCGGGCCAGCCACTGCTGATTAGCGCCGTAACCGATCCGTTTGGGCGCAGCGCCCAGATGACTTACGACGCATCGAACCGACTATCGCAAATTACCGATGCCGTTGGACTGACTTCGAAGTTTACCTACGATACCAGCGGCTTGGTTAACTCGTTGACTACGCCGTACGGCACCACGAATTTTGCGTTCGCAGGGACGGGTGTTAGTCGCTGGCTGGAAATTACCGACCCCTTGGGCTTTACCGAGCGCGCTGAGTTTCGTCACACGGCTCCAGGTATTCCGTATAGCGAAGCCAAAGTGCCGGTGGGCATAAATCCCTTTAACCAATATGTCGATAGCCGAAATACATTCCATTGGGATAAATCACTCTACTCCACGACCCATACCGATTACACCAAAGCGGATATTAAGCATTGGTTGCACGATGCCGCGACCGGATTGACCGCGCCGGTGCTGGAGAGTATCAAGCATCCCCTCGAAAGCCGCATTTGGTTTAATTATCCCGGACAGTCATCGCCCTGGTTATATACCGGCACCCTCAACAAGCCCGGTGCGGAAGGTCGGGTGATGGATAACAATGCCACACAGCTGACAAAGACGACCTACAACAGTCTGGGCAATCCCACCAGCGTAATCGATCCGGTCGGCAATCAGACCTTCTACGATTACGATACTAACCAAATCGATGTGCTGCGCGTGCGTCAAAAGACCGGTGCCAGTACCGATATCACATTGGCGCAATACACCTATAACGCGCTGCATTTACCCCTGACTTACACCGATGCCAATGGCCAGGTCACTACCTATACCTACAACGCGGCGGGCCAACGACTGACGAGTACCGACGCGTTAGGGCACGCGACGACTTACAACTACAACGCTTCCGGCTATCTCACATCCATCGTCGATGCCAATGGTAATGCCGCCGTTACATTTACCTATGATGCGGCAGGCCGTATCGCAACACGTGCGGATGCGGTCGGCAATGTGCTGTCTTATCAGTACGATAATCTCAATCGCTTAACTCGCATTACGTATCCCGATACGACGTTTTACAAATACCAGTGGAATAAACTTGACCTGGCATCGATGACCGATCGTATTGGGCGCGTCACGCAATATACCTACGATGCCAATCGCAATCTCATCGCTATAACCGATCCTGCCGGCCATACAACGCAATACACGTACTATCCCAATGGCTTGCTGAAAACAATGACCGATGCAAATGGCGGTACTGCGTATTGGGCTCGCGATATTCAAAGCCGACTGACCGGTGTGACCGATCCCAAGGGCGTTATCACCAGCTACGTCTACGACGGCGTTGGCAATGTTACGACGATCAATAGTCCCGACACTGGCCGCACCCAGCTTACCTATAGTGCGGCGAATAGTTTAATTAAGAAAATAGACGGTCGTAACGTCGAAAGCGATTATTCCTACGATTGGATGAAGCGATTGGCGACTATTACTTATCCGGCCAGCGCGGCGGAGAATGTCAATTTAATTTACGATTATAACTTTTTCGACAACTATGAAATTGGTCGTCTTACCTATCTCGAGGAAAATGACGGTTACACAGTCTATGCTCGCGATGCTGTCGGAAATATTACCGCGCATGCGCATTGGCTCAGCAGTACTGCTGCGGAAACCGATTATCAGTACGACAAAACCAATCGCTTATTAAAAATTACTTATCCCAGTGGTCGTATCGTTACATATACCCGCAATAAGCTGGGGCAAATAACGGCTATAGATACTCAGGATAGTGCTGATGCACCGTTGCAGGCGTTGGTTCGAAATATTACTTATGAAGCATTTGGTCCGTTGAAAAGTCTTACTTTCGGCAATGGTGTGACAACGACTTATCAACGCGATGCGGAGTATCGTCCCACGGCGATAACGACAACCTCCTATCCGCAATGGAAGTATATTTATAGCTACGATGCCGCCGGCAATATTTCCGCGAAGACGGATGCAGTTTCCAGCTATAGCGCATCATATTTATACGATTCGCTCAATCGATTGGCTGCGGAGAATACCTTCCTGGGAAACTCTACGTACCAATACGATGCCAATGGCAATCGCACCCACTTCAGCTTTAATGATTTACCGCTTACGCAGAGCTATGCGAGTACTTCCAATAGACAGTACGATTGGAGCGGCGCACCCATCGCCATGGATGCCGGCGGCAATATCACCGCTAACAGTGGCTTAGTGACGTCGACTTATAGCTATAACAATGCAAATCGTCTCGCGCAATCCAATGATGGGACGGCAGCTACTACTTATCTGTACGATGGCTTTGGTCTGCGCACTACCAAGCAGAATACTAAGACCACGCACTACGACTACCTGCTCGATGGAAAATACCTGGATAGCAGTCAACTCAATGCTGATGGAAGTGCCAATCAATTTACCGATTACATCTGGCTGGACGATATACCCATCGCGCAGATTAAAATGAGTTACAGCGCGAGCGGTACACCTATGATAAAAAGGCTTACCTATATCCATACCGATCATCTCAATACGCCGCGAGCGATGACGGACACTACCAGGCGGATCGTCTGGCGCTGGGAGCAGGACGCCTTCGGCCTGCTTTACCCGCTAAACGATCCGGATGGCGATCGCTTTAACAATAACCTCGATCTAGGCTTTCCAGGCCAGCTACGCGATGCTGAAACCTCATTGTTTTATAACATCAATCGGTATTACGATCCGGTAATGGGGCGATACACACAACCCGATCCAATTGGTTTATTGGGTGGGTTGAATCCGTATGCTTATGTAGAGAGTAACCCAATTTCGTATTTTGATAGATTTGGTTTAGATAAGACACGATATATTAATACGGCAGGGGGGCGATCACTTTTAAATGGCCCTACGAACGGTAATTGGGGTGGAAAATGTTGGAGTGGTGGTACTTATTCGTGCGGTGGTAATCGCGATGGAGATGCGCCACCCACAGATAGTGCAGATGCTTGCTATATGGCGCACGATAAATGCTATGAACAGCCAAGCTGTAATTCGCCCAATAAATCTGACAGTAGTAGTGCGGTGAAAGCTTGCGATTTAGAGCTGGTCCAATGCCTTCAGAAACTATCAAGTGATCCAGAGAAGTGGACCAATCCACCGGTGCCAACAACTGAGTCGGATAGTAGTAGATATCGTAAATCAGCTATCGAGTATTTTCGGTGAGTAAGACGTCTTACAAGTTATTATGGCTAAGTTTTTGTCTAGTTTCAGTCCTGACATGGATTGTTTATTCATATCTGTCTGGAGCGGACTCCTATGTAACATTGTTGCTCTCCTTGGCGGCGATTAATTTTATCCAGGGTTTGTGGATTTTGATCGCTAGCCGTTTTTCAAGAAGAGTTCTCTTGCTGGTTTTTCTTGCCCTAGTCCTCGGGCAATTCTGGTTGTTTTTATGGCTTGGCATTTTTCTTCTTTGGAAAATAAATGGATTTGCGCCATAAAACACCAGCAGCCTGTGGAGCTTTGTCGTCACATGGCCAACTCATACTGCGCCCCATTCAACGCCACCGAGTAACCCTGCTCCAGCGCCGTGGTTGCACCGTCGAGCATCGCCTGATCGCGGCTCGGCACCTTCTCTGTGCAGTGAATGTTCGAGCCGTCGTCGTTATCGATCACTGCGCTGTGCCACAACGAACCGTCGTTTTCGCCTTCGCAGTACAGAAATAACGTTGCCTGCTTCATAAAAACCTCGATTTATCCGGAGATTTATAAGTTTTTACGTTGTCGATGACCGCTATCGAAGAGGTCAACGTTTAAATCGGCAGCAAAAGTTATTCCAATTGTCGCTTGTGGCTGCGGGCAGAGGTAGGAATCAACTTTCTTACGGAGATTTAGCAGGATGTGGCGGGGCGGAGCAGTCGCGTGCGCTGGGAGCAGTGCCGAAGGTTGTGATGCCGGAGGGTTTTGTCGCGATTGATATCTGGCTATACTCTCTCTGAGCTAGCTCACTCTGTCCCGGTTAGCACTTGCCTCGATTTACTTGGTCTCGCTTTATAGCTGTGGAGTTTGTTATGGATGTTTCCAGCATCGCCAGCCTGGCCACCAATCTGTCCGAGACGGCAACTAATCAATCCGTCGGCATCGCAGTACTGAAGAAGGCGATGAATATCGAAAGCGCCGGCGCTCTGGCCCTGATCAACGCCATTCCATCGGCGGCAAATCTTCCCGCTAACTTGGGTCAGAATATCAATATCGCGGTTTAAGGCTAAGCTCCGCTGTATCTAAATCCAAGTCCGCTACCTTCCTCTTTTATCTTCCATCACTGCATTTCGCTTTAACGTATCGCCACGATAAATAAACGCGGAAACGCGAATAAACGTTTGCCGTCGCTACGTAACGGATAGGCACGATCGATGGCGTCGCGATACGCGGCAAGAAAGGCTGCGCGCTCATCGTCATGCAGCGCATCGAGATAAGGCCGCAGGCCGGTGCCTTTCACCCATTCCACGATAGCGTCGGCGTCGGCCATCACATGCTGATAAGTGGTCTGCCAGATATCCAGATGCGCGACCTGCGGGGCCAACAGATCGTAATAAAACGTCGGGCTTTGTACCGGCGACACGCGCACATGGTGCAGGCGCTCGCGCCACGGGCCGGGCAGCTCGCGCATGGTGCGATGCGTCTGTTCGTCGAAGTTGCACGGCATCTGAATCGCGAAGGCACCGCCGGGTCGCACCTGCGCAATCAAATCCGGAAATAAGTCGGCGTGATTGGGCAGCCACTGCAGCAGCGCATTGGCGAATAATACATCGACCGGCGCGCTCGGCCGCCAATCGGCGGCGTCCGCTCGTCGCCATTGAATGGTGGGGTAATCGCTGCGCGCGCGCTGCAACATTTCCGCGGAGCTATCGACGCCGATAATATCGGCCTGCGGCCAGCGTGCCTGCAGCAGTGCGGTTGAGTTGCCGGGGCCGCAGCCCAGATCGACAATGTTTCGTATCGGTAGCGAGGCGGTCGATGAGCTTTGCGAATCGAGTAATAAGCTGGCGCGCGCCAATAATTCGTGCGCCGCGCGCGTGCGTTCATCGGCAAATTTTAAATATTGAGTTTCGTCCCAGCGACTCATACGTTCACTCCGTCGAAAACAGCTATTTAATTTGCCGCACGCACCAGGCGTATGCGCGTAATTTCCGAGGGAGCGCCGAAGCGTTTCGGCGGTCCCCAGTAACCTGTGCCCCGGCTGGTGTAAACCCACAATTGTTCGAGCCGATGCAGGCCGGCGGTATACGGTTGCTGAAAGCGCACAAAATAATTCCACGGCCAGAACTGGCCGCCGTGCGTATGTCCGGACAATTGTAAATCGAAACCGGCTGCGGCGGCAGCGCTCGCCGAGCGCGGCTGATGCGCAAGCAATAATTTAAAATCGACCGAGCCAGGCGCATTGGCGATAGCGGCCAGCGGGTCGCTGCGATGCGTATCGTCGAAGCCGTGCGCGTTGTAGTCGGTGACGCCGCCGACTAATAATTCGGCGCCATCGTGTTGCAGGATGCGGTGCTCGTTTAACAGCACTTGAACATTCAGGCGCGTTAACTCGGCGATCCACGCATTGGCATCGGAATAATATTCGTGATTACCGGTAACGAAATAGGTGCCGTGACGTGCTGTTAGTTGCGCAAGCGGTTGCGTATGCGCCGATAATTGCGCAACGCTGCCATCGACCAGGTCGCCGGTTACGGCGATTAAATCCACCTCCATCGTATTGACGGTATCGACAATTGCCTGCAGGTAATTGCGTTTGATGGTGGGCCCGACGTGAATATCGCTGATCTGTGCAATGGTAAAACCATGTAATGCATCCGGAAGATTAGCGACAGGTATATCGACGGCGACGATGCGCGCACGCCGCCGCGCATTGAAAAATCCGATGAGCGTGACGAGTACCGTCAGGATCGGTACTGCCAGCGCGGATGTTGTTGCGAAGGTTGAATATAAATGCGGCAGCGCCAGCGCGATAACCGCCAGCGCCACATCGCGCAGTACCGTCAGTACCAGCAGCGACGAGAATAAGCCCATCGCTATCAGACCGAACCAGGCGAGCCGGTCGGCTAAGGGCTGGCGCGGAATAAAGCGCGCCAGCAGGCCGAGCGGCAGCAATACGCAGGACAGAGCCAGCAATACAATCCCGACTAGCGTGCCGCCGAAGCCGAGTGCCAGCGCGGGCAGTAAGCGCCAGCCGATATAGCCGTGTAACAGCAGTAACAAGCCGAGCACGATCAAGAAAAAGCGGCGCTGCCGCATACAACACTCCCCGATAAATCGGCCATACGCTGAATTAGCTCATCATGGGGCGTTATATCTTTATTTCAAGGCAGGTTGATGAAGGCTGGAGAGGATGAGCGGAGCGATTACCGGGAAAAGATCGCCGGCAAATACCCGGCAATAAAAAGCAAAATAAAAAAAGGCGGCGCAGCGGCCGCCTAAAAAGTGAGAGACCTCACTGAAAACTGCTATCTATCCTCTTAAAAACGCTCCTAGAAACGATAGGTGCCGGTCATGCCGACTTGGCGTGGCAGGTTGGTCGTCACCATATCGAAGTCCTGGCCGGTCAGGTTGCGGAGTTGCGGGTTGAACTCTATCGAAGAGGAATTAAATATGCGGGTGATAGCGCGGCGATCAAACGCATTCTTCACCCACAGACTGACATCCCATTCGCCTTTGTCGCTGGCGCGCAGACCGGTGAAGAAATCCCAGGTCGAGTAGCCGCCGAGCGTTGTGCGTGTCACTTTATCGACTTGGTCGCTACGAGTATTGAACAAGGTATTGAAGTACCAGTCGGTGCCATCGAACGCCGGCAGGGTAAAGCTCGATGTCACTACGCCGGCCCATTTCGGCGCCAGCGGTAACTGCTCGCCGCTTAAATCGCAGGTGTTGTAGGGGTGAGCGGCATCGACGGGGCCCGTACCGGTACACGGGTTATTTTTAAAGTCATTGAACTTCGCATCGTTGTAAGTCAGCGATACATTGAGATTCCATGCATCGGTCACCAACAATCCAACCTCGCCTTCGAGACCGCGAATCTCGGCTTCCTTGGCATTGGCCGACAGCGAATTGGCGACCGATGTGTTGGTGCCGGGCGACCGCAATGCGGCGGTCGGTTCATACACGATAATATTTTGGATATCCTGTTGGAAATCTTTGTAGATCTGATCGAACACGGCCATCGAGAAACGGCCGCGCTGATCCCAGAAAGAGCCTTTTAACCCGAACTCGATGCTATTGGACGATTCGGGATCGAGAGTAGCAAAATCGTTCGGCAGATTGCCCTGCAGATTCAAGTTGGCTGCGCCGACGCGATAAGCGCGATCGATACTCGCATAACCGACCAGATCGGGGTTGAAGAAATATTGCGCTTTCAACGTTCCGGTCCAGGGATGTGCATAAGTTTTTTGTTGGTCGGCCGGGATACCCTCGCCGTTCAACAATCCGGCCGCCACCAGATCGATCGGCGGAACTCCGGGGAAGGGCAGGGTCACGCTACCGGTGGTCGGTTGCGAGGTTTTTTGCCGGAACGACTGGTAGCGTAAACCGGCAATCAAATTAAATTGATCGGTAATTTTAAAAGTGTTGTGCGTGTAGCCGGCGAACTCTTCGTTGATACCCATCAATTTGGTGTTGATGTTCGCGGTACCGTTGCTGTATTTCACGACGTCGACATTCACCGTGCTGGTGGAGCGGTGGTAATAACCACCGACCTGCCAATCCCAAAAGTCATTGTCTTCGGAGGCGAGCCGCAGATCCTGCTGCCACTGCGGGCGCAATGGGATATGCGTAAATTGCCAGTCGCCACCGACCAATTGGTTGGTTGAGGGTGGGGCGATGACCGAAGCGGTGCCGTCGGTATCCTGGAAGTTGGTGTAATCCTGGTCTTCGTAACCGGTGACCGATGTCAGCGATAAATGATCCTGAATCTGGTAATTCAATTCGAGAATTGCCAGCTGATCGCGCGAGCGGTCGACATCCGGTAAGTTGACGGTGACTTTATCGTTGTAATAGTTGTAACCCTGACCGTCCAGTGTGTACCACGGATTGCTGTGTTTCTCGCTGTAGCGGTATGAAGCGCGCGCGCTGAAAGCGTCGCTC
>DATIED010000514.1:0-4828 GCA_035455965.1 Spongiibacteraceae bacterium | reverse complement strand
ATTCCAGGCCAGCAGGTGATGGCCGAAGGTGACCGGCTGCGCGGTTTGTAAATGCGTGAAGCCGGGCATGATAGTGGCCGCGTGTGTTGCCGCCAGCTCGATCAAGCCGCTTTGCAGGCGCGTGATCTCTTTGCCGATGACATCGATTTCATCGCGCAGATAAAGACGTACATCGGTGGCGACTTGATCGTTGCGCGAGCGGCCGGTGTGCAGTTTTTTGCCGGCGATGCCGATTTTATCGGTGAGGCGCGCCTCGATATTCATGTGCACATCTTCGAGTGCGACCGACCATTGGAATTTGCCGGCTTCGATATCGGCGCGAATCTCTTCGAGGCCGCGTTGAATATCCGCGTATTCCTGTGCCGTCAATACGCCCACTTTGTTGAGCATTTTGGCATGTGCCAGCGAGCCATTGATGTCGTGATGGTAGAGCCGGTAATCGAAACCGACCGAGGCGGTGAAGCGTTCGACGAAGGCGTCGGTCGGCTCGGAGAAACGGCCGCCCCAGGGTTTGATGGTTGGATCGGATTCGGACATTGCAGGCGCTCGGCACTAAATTAAATGAAGCCGTGATTATATCAGTAAAGGTTGTCGTTTCTTTCCTGGAATCTGTTGGCCGAGCTACAAGGGCGCACATGCCGCTGTCTCTGTGAGCCTTTAACAAAATGAGCCAACGACGTGCATGACAAGCGGTAGCCGTAGCTTTTGCTCGGGTCGTGTGTCGCCATGGATGGCGACACCGAGCCTGTGCATGGATGCACGTCTTTGCGTGCCCGAGCAAAAGCTACGGCTACTGCGCTCACAACCGATGCCAACGCTCATTTTGTTAAAGCCTCTAGGGCTGTGTTGATCGAGAGTCCAATCAAGCCAATCTATGCAGCCGATACTGCTGCGGCGAAACGCCGATGACGCGTTTAAACAAGCGCGAAAAATAGTGCGGATCTTCGTAGCCGACGCGATTGGCGATGCGCTTCACCGGCTCCTGCGTGGTATCGAGCAGTTGGCAGGCGTGCTGCATTTTCAGGTGGATGAAATGCTGAATCGGTGCGTGGCCGGTGAGCTGCTTGAATTTACGGATAAAGTGGAACTTGGAGAGATTGGCGACCTGCGCTAAATCCTCCAGGTCCAGATCGCGATCGATGCGCAGGTGCATCAGTTGCTGAATCTGCTCGAGATCGATGCGCGTGCCGCGGCTGCGGCCGGCGATCAAGCGCGCGATATTGGTCAGCATCGCCTTCAGTTGGCAGGCGGCGTGAATGTATTCGCGCTCGGCAAAACCGGCGTGGCGCAGCGCGAACAGCGCCTCGAAATCGGCGATCAGGCGCGGCTGCAGACCGATCGGCGCCAGCGGCTGTGTCACATTGAGAAAGCGCGTATATTCGTCGCTCAATAAACCTTCGTAATGCACCCAATACAGCGACCACGGCCGCTCGGCCGCCGCGGCATACGAGTGGGCGGTGCCGGCCGGCAGCAGCAGTAAATCGCCGGCCGTCACGGGCCATTGGCCGGTGTCGGTGTGCAGCTCGCCGTGGCCATCGGCGCAGTAGGCGATCAGATTATTGGTGTGTCGGCGGCGGCGCATGCGGTGACCGACAGCCTGCGGATAGAAGCCCGCGGCGAGCGGATACAGATCGCGGCTTAAAACATGCTCGCTGAGCAATTTCGTCACGGATGGCGGCATCAGTACGCGGATGCCCTGGCTCGAAAGCGGCCAGCCGGATGTGATATCCGCCGTTATAGGAAGGGGCTCGGCGCTGGGCTTGGGGGTGGTCATCGGCGGTTTCGACAAGTTGTGGTTTGGCGCAATATAATCCAGCAGGCGCACAATATCGTCAATTCTGGCGACGCGCGGTTTGTGCTCTAATCGCGACCACTCAAAAAACCGTCAAACGATGCCCCGGTGTCGGCGACGTCCGCGATTGGCAACATACAGACTTAACGAATACAGGAGAGTCGCAATGTCAGAATCTGAGCTCGAAATCCAAGGTTTGATCGCTCGCTCCCGCGCGGCGCAAAAGCAGATCGAAAATTATACACAGGCGCAAGTGGACGAATTGATTCGAGCGATGGTGTGGTCGGTGGCACAGCCCGGCGTCGCGGAAAAAATCGCCAAGTTCACTGTCGAAGAAAGCCAGCTCGGCAATTACGACGGCAAGTTCCTGAAAATCTCGCGCAAGACCCGCGCCGCGCTGATGGATATCATCGACGACAAATCGGTTGGCGTGATCGAAGAAGATAGAGAGCGCAACCTCGTCAAGATCGCTAAGCCGGTCGGTGTGATCGGCGCGTTGTCACCGTCGACCAATCCCGAAGCGACGCCTGTCATCAAAGCGATCTCCGCAGTGAAAGGCCGCAACTCAATCATCGTGGCGCCGCATCCGCGTTGCAAGCTCACCAACAAAATGATCTGCGATTACATGCGTGCGGCAATCGTCGCCTTAGGCGCACCGGCGGATCTGGTGATCAGCATCGACGTACCGTCGGTGGAAAAAACCGTCGAATTGATGAAGCAGTGCGATCGCGTGTTGGCAACCGGCGGCAGCGCGATGGTGACGGCAGCGTATTCCAGCGGCACGCCGGCGCTCGGCGTCGGTGTCGGCAATGCGGTGATCACGGTCGACGACAGCGCCGATCTCGATTTCGCCGCCGAAAAAATTCGCATCTCCAAAACCCTGGATCTGGCGGCATCGTGCTCGTCGGATAACTCGGTGTTGTTGTTTGGTTCGATTTACGAGCAGATGCTGGCCAAATTAGAAGGGCAAGGCGGTTATCTGGTCAATGCCGAGGAAAAACAAAAACTGCAAAACACACTGTGGGAAGACGATCATTTAAACACTGCGATCGTTGCCCAGCCGGCGGAAAAAATTGCATCGATGGCAGGCATCGATCTGCCGGCCGGTAAAACCTTCTTCATCGTGCCGGAAACCGGTGCCGGTGCGGATTATCCATTCTCCGGCGAGAAATTGTCGGTGGTGATGGCGCTGTATAAAGTGAAAAATATCGACGAAGCAATCGAGCTGACCAATAAGATTCAGGCGTATCAAGGGCAGGGTCATTCCTGCGGCATTTACTCGAACAGCGACGAGAATATTATGAAGTTGGCGTTCGCGACGAAAACTTCGCGCGTGATGGTCAACCAGCCGCAGGCGCCGTCGAATAGCGGTAATTTGTGGAATGGTATGCGGCAAACGTTCTCGCTCGGTTGCGGCTCGTGGGGCGGCAACGGCACCAACAACAATATTACCTGGCGCGATCTGATCAACGAGACCTGGGTTTCCAAGCCGTTGTTGAAAGCGAAAGAATTGCCATCGGACGAAGAGTTGTTTGGCGATGTGATCCAGAAGTTGAAGTAAATCTCCACAACCCCCCCCCTTTTGCAAAGGGGGGTTGTACGATGGCATTGAGATAACTACGTGCGACAAACTTCGTCCCCTTTGAAAAAGGGGCAGGCGCGCGCAGCGCGGCGGGGGATTTTTCGGACTCGTCGAGCCCTGCATCGATTAAGAAAGGTATGTTATGGATTTTAATTTAAGCGAAGATCAGTTGGCATTTCAGCAGGCCGCGCGCGCGTTTGCGCAGGGTGAAATGGCGCCGCATGCTGCGTCGTGGGACGAAGAAAAAATCTTCCCGCGCGATATTTTCAGCAAGGGCGGCGAGCTTGGCTTCTGCGGTATTTACTGCCCGGAAGAAGACGGCGGTATGGGGCTGTCGCGGCTCGATACTTCCATTATTCTCGAAGAGTTGGCAGCTGCCTGTACATCGACCGCAGCATTTTTCTCCATCCACAATATGGTGGCGTGGATGGTCTGCAGTTGGGGCGGCGCGGCGCTGAAAGAAATCTGGGCGGCGAATTTAACATCGGGCGCCAAGCTGGGCTCGTACTGCCTGACCGAACCGAACGCCGGTTCGGATGCCGGCTCGCTGCGTACCACGGCGCGCCGCGATGGCGATGATTACATCGTCAACGGCAGCAAAATGTTTATCTCCGGCGCAGGCGTCACCGATTTACTGGTGGTGATGACGCGTACCGGCGCACAGGAAGATGGCCCGAGCGGCGTCACTGCATTCGCGATTCCCGCCGATTTAGCTGGCATCGATTACGGTAAAAATGAAACCAAAATGGGCTGGAACAGTCAGCCGACGCGTTTGATTTCGTTTCAGGATGTGCGCGTACCAGCGGCATATCGTCTCGGCGAAGAAGGTGAGGGTTTTAAAATTGCGATGAAAGGGCTCGACGGCGGTCGCGTCAATATCGCCACCTGCTCGATCGGCGCCGCGCAGGCCACCATCGATCAAGCGCAAAGCTACATGCAGGATCGCAAACAATTCGGCAAGCCGCTGGCCGCGTTTCAGGCACTGCAATTTAAATTAGCCGACATGGTTACCGATCTGGTCGCGGCGCGCCAAATGGTGCGCTTAGCCGCATCGCGCATCGACGAAAATCATCCGGAAAAAACCGTGTACTGCGCCATGGCGAAACGCTTCGCCACCGATATCGGTTTCGAAGTCTGTAATCAGGCGATGCAATTGCACGGCGGTTACGGTTACATTCGCGAATATCCGATCGAGCGCTTTTTCCGCGATGCCAGAGTGCATCAGATTCTTGAAGGTACCAACGAAATCATGCGCGTAATTATTGCGCGCCGAATCCTCGAAGAGGGTGCAACGGAGATTATTCGATGAGCGATACACAAAACACCGACGCGCTGTTGGTAGAGAAGCGCGGTCACACCACCATCATTACGATGAACAATCCTCCGGCCAATACCTGGACACCGGAAAGTCTGCGGCAATTGCAGAGCATCGTGCTCGAATTGAACGACGATGC
>DATIED010000513.1:0-2333 GCA_035455965.1 Spongiibacteraceae bacterium | reverse complement strand
AGACCAACGTAACCGGCATGGCAACTATCGACGGCCGCCAATCGTACGAAGGCGTCACTCAAGCGTTCTCCGGCACCGGCTCGTTCAACGCGGCGACCAACACCTTCACGTACACCTATGCCAGCAAAAAGGTCAACGATGGCAGCGCCTCGACGCAGACACAGAAATCTGCCGCCTGCGCGAATGGCGAAACCAGTTTCCTGGGCGAGGTCTGTAAATCGTTTTCGTCGGCGACACCGGGCTGGGAAGGATTGTCGTTGAAGTTCGTTTTCAACGCGGATAAATCGGCATTCAACGGCACACTGCAAGCTACCGATACCAGCGGCTCCGGCTTAACGGCTAACAGCACCGAGGTTAATTGGCAGATCGCGGGAACTGCGCAGGCTAATAAGCCGTAAAGATAAAAGTGCTCGCGAAAAATTGGGGATAAACCAATATTTCTTTTACGAAGAATAAAGAATTGTGGTCTGTTTTCAGTTTCTCAATCAGCCTTAGCGAAATGCGCCATCTGGTCGGCATGTACTTTCGCGAATGCCGGACGCGCTGTGGCGCGCGCAACGTAGTCGCGGCAGGCGGGATAATTCGCGAGCCCATCGAAGCGATCGACAAGGCGCAGCACATCCGCCATCAGAATGTCGGCGACAGTGAAGGCGCCGGTGGCGAGCCATTCGCGCCCTGCCAACACGGGCTCGAGACGCTGCAATCGAAGGTTGAGGAATCCGTCGAGAAGCTTCCATCCCGCTGTGTCGCCAGCCTCGCCCGAGAACTTAAATATGGTCCAGGGCAGGCTCGCCATCTCGACCGAATTAAGTGCCGCGACCACCCACTCCAATGTTTCGGCGCGGCCGCGCGCATCGGTCGGCATCAGCTTGTCGCTGAGATCGGCCAGATGCAGCAGGATGGCGCCGCTTTCGAAGATCGAGATATCGCCGTCGGTCAACCAGGGAACCTGGCCGAACGGTTGATGCGAAAAATGCTCGGGGCCGCGATCGCGGAATGGCGTGCTCTTGACGCTATAGGGCAAGCCGGCCTCTTCAAGAGCCCAGCGAACGCGAAGGTCGCGGACGAAACCGCGCGGGACTTCGGGGACCCAATCGTAAGTGATGAGAGTCAGGTTAGGCATTCAGCACCTCCATGAAACGCACAGGATCAGTTTGATCTGACGGCAGATTACCCCTCCGCATTCTCCATCAATGTCGTTTGTCCGCACAACAATCGAGTCTGACCTATCGATCCCAATGGCTAATTCTTAAATGTCCAGTAACGACCGGAAGCAATATTAACCGACGACAATCCAAACCTTTGATCGGCCGGCAGGCCATCTCGGATCAGATAATAAATGTCAGCGATAGCCGCCCGATTATCCGCAAAATACGAATGCCCGACGAAGCTGGTATCGACCTCTGTTGCATCGATGGTTTCTACGCCTTTCGTTATTACCAATCCAAGCCCGGAGTCGCCCGCCCGAAGGTATGCGTGTATTTTCTTGGAAGCTAACAGCGCCTCGTCCTTTGACGATGCGTACAAGGTGACCGGGGCGCCGGTGGCGGCAAGCGCAGGCGCAATATCTCGTCGGAATACTTCAGCATCGATGTCGGGAGCAGCCAATATTATTTCTTTCAGCCGCGGTTTAAACTCTGGCTTTTCCCTAATCAAATCAGCGACAGCACGTGTTAAGGCGCGATTTCCCATGCTATGCGCTATCAGATAGATATTTTCAGCAGGCGATCTGGTAAAGAAATCATCCAAAAATGATTTTAGATTGGCCTGCGTCCATTCGATATTGGATTCATCCACGGTGTAACCGGCCAAATTTCCTTGTGACGGCCAACTATAAAATACCGCGGCCCCATCGAACTGAAGATCGGCTGATATTTGCGCCGTTCTTCTGGCGGCGGTTTCGAAGGAAACGTTATAGCCATGCACAAACAGCAGCGCGCTTTTTTTGCCGGATTCCTGGATCGCCGCGGATAAATGGTTAAAAAATAAATCCTTGTCCTCGATTTTTGCACTTAACAGAACCACATGTTTCTCCGGGTTTTCACGCAGCTCAAAGCGCAGAATGGACGGACTTTCCAACTCGCCAATTTCGTGATGCAACGGAATGCTGACCTCGCACATGCCGTAACGCATATCTGAGCGTTTTACGCCAAACATCTCCGCAGCGACTTTCTTGCCGGACAAGTTGCGATCTGTCGAGAAGAATACCGAGACTACCTTATAGTTTGCCGCATCCGTAGAGGCTTGCTGTTCCTGAGTATTTTCGTCGGCGGGATTTGCTTTAGTGGTATCCGCTGGCGGTGCAGACCCGCCTGTATTGATCGAAGGCAGGT
>DATIED010000512.1:0-3841 GCA_035455965.1 Spongiibacteraceae bacterium | reverse complement strand
GATCGTCGCCGGCCGGAATCCGTAACTCGACCGGATGCCCGCAGTGGCTGCAAAACTTCATACTGACCGCTCGCTAAATGATGATCGGCGAATCATACACGGCGCACCGCTGCTTTTCAGTCGCGAAATGGCTTTTTCAATAGCCAAATGGCTGGATCGGATATTTGATAAAACCCTATCCTTGTGCCATTACTTAACAAACAGATTGATGAACAGATTCTGAGTAGATTTCCCCTTCAACCAGTACAGGCGATTTTTCATTTTGTTGCAGTCGATCGTTCAGCGTTTGCTATCCCTCGCAGTAATTCTTGGCGCTTTTGTCATTGCGCCGGCAAGCCAGGCCGACGATACGGTGGCCGTACCGATTCTCGCCTACCACCGCTTCGGTCCGACCGTCGCCGACAGCATGACGGTGACCACGCCGGTGTTCGAGGCGCAGCTGAAATTTCTCAAAGATAACGGTTACACCGTCATTCCGCTGCAGGCGCTGGTCGATTATCGACTCGGCAAAGCGCCGCCACCGCCGCCACGCTCGGTGGTGATCACCTTCGACGACGGCCATCGCTCGGTCTACGAAGTCGCACTGCCGTTGATCAAGCAATACCACGTGCCGGTTACGTTATTTATTTACCCGTCCGCTATATCCAATTCGCATGCACCGTATGCGATGACCTGGGAACAGTTGCAGGAATTGGTCGGCACCGGCCTGTTCACCGTGCAATCGCATACCTATTGGCATCCGAACTTTAAACAGGAAAAGAAACGCCTGACACCGGCGGAATACGACAAAATCGTCGCCACTCAATTACAGAAATCGAAAGCCGTGCTGGAAAAACGTTTCGGCGGCAGTATTAATTTTCTGGCCTGGCCGTTCGGTATTTACGACGATCAATTACTCGACAGCGCGAAGAGCGCCGGCTATGTCGCCGCTTTTAGCATCGACGGCCGGGCGGATCGCGCGCAGGATCGCCCGATGGCGATGCCGCGCTTTTTAATGAATAACTCGCAGCAGGGAAAAATTTTCGCACAGATGGTTGCAACGCCCGAACATAAAGTCGCAACGGCGAATTAATTTTTGTAATTGCGATACCGTTCGCGGCGCCGGGTCTACACTTGTTAAGAACAGTTTTTTACCGGCAAGTATTTTTCTTGCTCGCAGTACTCTAAATTAGCCAGGTGACCTGTGAAAACGCTCAAAGCCGTATTGTCCACCGTATTAGCTACCACCCTTGCTCTTCCTGCCTACGCGCTCACTATCAACGGTAAAGTCATCGATGCGGCGACGCGCAGTCCGCTCGAAGGCGCCTTCGTGACGCTCGGCAACAGCAGCGTGCAAACCGACAAGAACGGCGCGTTTCGCATCGACGGCGAAGGCAGCGAGTTGCGCGCCCGTGCCTACGGCCATGCGCGCGCCTCGCTACCACCAAAGACAACCGCCAACGACACCACGGTGATCGAATTGAAACCGTTTACGCCGCAGGGCATTTATCTGTCGGCATACGGCATCAGCAGTATGAAGCTGCGCCACTCGGCGCTGGATATCGTCAAGGACACGCAAATCAATACCTTTGTGATAGATCTGAAAACCGATACGGCGATGATCAGTTACAAAACAGCGGTGCCATTGGCCAGCGCGATCGGCGCCCAAAAAATGGTGCTGATGAAAGATATGCCGGAGATGGTCGCCAGCCTGCATGCGCAGGGCATTTATACCATCGGTCGCATCGTGACCTTCAAGGACACCCTGCTGGCGCAGGCACACCCCGAATGGGCGGTTAAAAATTCCGCCGGCGGCGTTTGGAAAGATCGCGAAGGTTTGTCGTGGGTCGATCCCTTCAAACGCGAAGTCTGGGAGTACAACGCCGCGCTGGCCGAAGAAGCCGCGCAAATGGGCTTCGATGAAGTGCAATTCGATTATGTGCGCTTTCCGGACACGCGCGGCTTAGTGTTCTCGCAACCGAACAACGAGCAGAACCGTGTCGAAGCCATCAACGGCCTGCTCACCCTGGCACGCCAAAAGCTGGCCCCCTACAACGTGTTTTTATCGGCGGATATCTTTGGTTATGTCGCGTGGAATAGCAACGACACTGAAATCGGTCAACGCATAACCGATATGGTGGCGCACGTCGATTATGTATCGCCGATGCTCTACCCCTCCGGCTTCCAGTTCGGCATTCCCGGCTATCGGGACCCAGTCGCCAACTCGCACGAAATTGTTTATCGTACGCTGGAGCGCGCGCGCGAACGCGCCGGTGTACCGGCGGTGCGCTTCCGCCCGTGGTTGCAGGCGTTCAAGGATTATGCATTCGACCGCCGCCACTTCGGCGCGGCCGAGATTCAACAGCAGATCAGTGCCGCCACCCGTTTCGGCAGCAATGGCTACCTGTTGTGGAATCCGCGCAACGTGTATGCGGCGGATACCATCAAAACCCCGCCGCCCACCATGACCGCATCCAAGTGATGTCTTTTTATTGTCGGTAAATACCATGGCTCAGCGGTGAAAAGCCCAACGCTGCTAACACTGGCACTCTGTTTCACGACGTTGTATTGCGGCGCGCAGGAATCCAGTGCGCCGCCGCTACGCGCCGCCGATCTCGAACATATCGATCAAGTTGCGCAAGCGCAGGTGCGCGCCGGCAAAATTCCCGGCGCCGTCGTGTTAGTCGGCAACGGCGAGCGCATTCTCTACCGCAAGGCCTTTGGCTATCGCGCGCAGCAACCGAACAAGCTGCCGATGACGACCGATACGATTTTTGATCTGGCCTCGGTCACCAAAGTCATTGCCACCACCACCGCCGTCATGCAATTGGTGGAGCATGGCCAACTGCAGCTCGACGATCCCATCGCGAAATACTGGCCGGAGTTCGCGGCCAATGGCAAGGCGCAGATCACCGTGCGTCAGGCACTCACTCACTACACAGGCCTGCGCCCTGACCTGCCGCTCGGCGGCAATTGGACCGGCTATCGCAGTGCGCTGGAAATGATCGCCGCCGAACAACCGCAACGAGCGCCCGGCAGCACTTACGAATACAGCGATATCAACTTTGAAATACTCGGCGAGCTGGTGCGACGCGTCGCCGGTCAACAGCTGGACCTGTATTGCCAAACTCATATTTTCGCACCGTTAGGAATGCGCGACACCGGCTTCCGTCCGGCCGGCGACTTACACGACCGGATCGCACCCACCGTGTATTGGCGCAAAAAAATCATCTGGGGCCAGGTCAACGATCCGACCGCATTCCGCATGGGCGGCGTCGCCGGTCACGCCGGTTTATTTTCGACCGCCGATGATCTCGCAGTATTTGCACGCATGCTGCTGAACGGCGGCAGCCTGCACGGCACCACCATTCTCGGACCGGCCACCGTCGCGCAAATGACTTCGCCGCAGGCACTGCCGGATCGCACCCGCCAGCGCGGACTCGGTTGGGATTTGGAGGCGCCGCTCGGCCATCGCAATAATATATTGGTGCCACCGGGTTTCTATGGTCACACCGGCTACACCGGCACTTCGATCTGGATCGATCCGATCACCGCGACCTATGTGATTATTCTGACCAATCGCGTCTACCCGAACGACACTGGCGATGTGGTAGCGCTACGCAACGGCATCGCCGATACGGTCACCGCCGCGCTGGCGGTACCCGGCGCGCAACAGACACCCACCGCCGCCAAACCTCTGAACGCGCTGAGCAGCGCCGTCGGCAGCCAGACCACGGGCGAGGTGCAAAGCGGTTTGGATGTATTTGCCGCGCAGCGCTTTGCGCCGCTCGCCGGTCTGCGCATCGGCCTGATCACCAATCACTCCAGTCTCGATGCGCAGGGACACCGCGCCATCGATCTG
>DATIED010000511.1:0-2431 GCA_035455965.1 Spongiibacteraceae bacterium | reverse complement strand
TAACGCTAATTTATACATTTTTATATTCCTTTACTGGCCGGATTATTATTAAGTTATTCGAGCGCCAAGCTTCCCGCACGCAGCGCAACTCGGACTGTCGTGGCACAGTAGCAAATTAATTGTCACGTAGTAAAGCGTTCGTGCCGCACCAAACTTCAGCAACCGAATATATAGCCCGTTATACTAGGCGCCCCTCACCGCACCGATTTCGCCAATGCGCATTCTGCTCGCCCCCATGGAAGGTCTGCTCGATCATACGCTGCGTGACACATTAACGCGCGTCGGCGGTATCGATCTGTGCGTCACCGAATTCATCAGAATCACCGATACGCTGCTGCCGCGAATCAGCTTTTATCGCGTGGCGCCGGAATTGAAAAACGGTTGCCGAACGCCGGCCGGCGTGCCGGTACGCGTACAACTGCTGGGCTCCGATCCGATTTGCATGGCCGAGAACGCTGCGAAGTTAGCGCGCCTTGGCGCCTACGGCATCGATCTCAATTTTGGCTGCCCCTCTAAAACCGTAAATCGCCATCGCGGCGGCGCGGTGCTATTGAAGGAGCCAGAGCTGATGTACGCCATCGTCCAGGCGGTGCGTAAAGCAGTGCCGCACCAAGTCCCCGTCACCGCCAAGATGCGCCTGGGTTACGACACGCCCGAGTACGCAGTGGAGTGCGCGCAGGCGTTAAGTGCCGGCGGCGCCACCGAAATTGCCGTACATGCGCGCACTAAAACCGATGGCTATAAACCGCCTGCGTATTGGGAGTGGATTGCAAAAATTCGCGAAAGTATAGCGACGCCGATCGTCGCCAACGGCGAAATATGGACTGTCGACGACGCGCGCCGCTGCCGCGAGATTTCCGGCTGCGACAATATTATGCTGGGACGCGGCGCAGTGGCGAATCCCGCACTGGCATTGATGATCGGCGGGCAGCGCCCTACGCCGCTGCCGTGGTCGGAAATACACAAACTGCTATATCATTTTTGGCAAGGCATCGAACAGCGCGTAAGCGCGCGCCACCGCAATGGCCGCCTCAAGCAATGGCTATTTCACTTAACTCGTCATTATTCGGAAGCGCAACAACAGTTCGATATTATTCGTCGCATGACAATGCCGGAAGAAATTAATGCGACGCTTTTCGCGGCGACGCCATCGCTACAACCGAGCGATTCGTCTCATTAAATGTTAGCGCCTTACCAACCATGCTTAGCTCAACGGTTTTCTATCCGATTGTAATCGAGCATGCCTGCTTCAACTTTCGATTGTTGTTGCAGCTGCCCGTTTAACCAATCGCTGTATGGCCAGAATTGCGCCGAATTGCGGCGCACGCCGTAGCGATCCACCAACTGGCGATAATCGGCTTCGCTATCGAGCCTGGCTATCGCTGCAACAAAATCCGGCAACTGCTCCGCCGTTACATCGAAAAATGCATTCGGATAAGCACCGAGAATACCCGGCACCAGACTGATGGTATCCTCCTCGGGAATGCGCCGATCCGTTTCAAACAATAGTGTTGAAACATTCGCGTGCCCGGTATTATGCACTATCGTAAAAATTTTTCTCTGGCCGTTTATATCGACACTGAGCAACGCGAGCTGCGGCAGCAGCGCCAGTTCGCGTCCGGTTAAATGTTGCAGGGATTGCAATGCCTGTTGCGCCGACGCCGACAGCTCGTTGATCGGTTTGAGCGTCCAGCGCTGGCTCAGCGCCGGTCCCAGGTATGCGCGCAGGAAGCCGAACATTTCCAATTTCGGCTGATCGGTTTTAAATGGAATCGCCGACTCGCGATCGAGCTGGTAATGCGAGCCGTAAACGTATTGCGCGACATCGTCGCTGACATTGCGATACCAAAGCATGCGCTCGTAAAGACGCGCATCCTGCGGCAGAAATGCCAGGAAATTAAACTCGCCTTCCATACGCAGAAAATCCATATACATGCGCGTCATCAGCTGATGGCCGACGTTGCCGTATACGTCGTAACCGGCTACCAGCAAATAATGAATACGCTCCAGCACTTCGTAACTGATAACCCAGGCGGTTTTAGGTGGCTCGCCGACAAAACCCTGCACCACCGTGGCATTGTCGAAATGGCGGAATATGGTCAGCGCCGCATTGGGATTATTGCCGTCGCCGTTCCAGATAGAGCGTAGCGCTGGCCCGCTCTGCTCGGGTATTACACTGTTCAGAAAATCGATTTTATGACGCAGGAAGCGATTGTGCGCGCGCGAATAGCGCAACCAGTTAAGCGGCACCGCATTGCTTTCGGCCTGGGAGGGCAAATCTAAATCCTCGCTCTCCTGTTCGAGGACTTTTTCTTCCTTTTCAACCAGGACACTGTCCGGATCCAGAAACACCACCCAGAACTGATCGTTGATGACATTCAACGCAATTTGCCCGCGGCATACCGGACCTTTGATAAACCCCATGATAGTG
>DATIED010000510.1:0-3412 GCA_035455965.1 Spongiibacteraceae bacterium | reverse complement strand
ATTAATAATCCGCCTTACAAGGGCTATTTATTTATGCTACTCGGCACTAGAGTTGCGCGAGCAATTTCGCCAATTCTTCCGGTGCGGAAATCATCGCATCGTGGCCGGTAGCGATATCGAGATAATTCCAGCCTTGCATGCTACGCGCGATAGCGCGCGACGGTTCGGTCGGCGCGAAATACGGATCGGTGCAGGTGATATAGGTCACCGGTCGGCCGTTGCCGAGCGGATGATTTAAATTTAATTTTTCGAAAAATGATTCGACCGGCTGCGGTGTCAACCGTCGTGTTACCCACAGCGCTTGCGCGGCAGTTTTTAGCGCAAAAAATTCGACGGGTGGAGTATTGATCAAGCCATTGCCACCATTCGCGGTACGCAGTGCGCTGAAAACCTCGCGCATTTCCGGCGAGCCTCCATCGGTGACGGCAGCGCCGGCTTGCAGAATCAACGCATCGAGGTAAACCAGATGGCCAATTTTCTCGCCGCTGCGATCGACCACGCCGGCGATCACTGCGCCGGCAAAACTATGGCCGACCAGAATCACATCGTGCAATTCCTCGTTTTCGATAACCTGCACGATATCGGCGATCATAATATTGAGGCCGGGATTGAATATATGTAAATGCGCGCGCTCGCCGAGGCCGGTCAATGTCGGTGTAAATACGACGTGGCCGGCGGCGCGCAAAATATCCGCAACGAATTTCCAGCACCAGCCACCATGATAGGCGCCGTGCACCAACACGTAGGTTTTACCGGCGTTGTTGTTATTATTGTTAGTATTGTTAGCGCTCATGATCGGCCTCGCTGGTGCGGCGTTATCGTTACAGCATCATCAACACCGATTTGGTTTCGGTATACAGATCGAGCACGGCGCGGCCCGATTCGCGACCGATGCCGGATTGTTTATAACCGCCGAACGGCAATGAGTTATCCAGTACGCCGTGGCAATTGACCCACACGGTGCCGGCTTGAATGCGTGGCACCAATTTATGCACGCGCTTCAAATCGTTCGACCAGATGCTCGCGGCCAGACCGTATTGACTGTTGTTCGCCAATGCCGCCACTTCGTCGATATCTTCGAACGGCGTCGCCACGACTACCGGTCCAAAAATTTCTTCCTGCATGATGCGCGCATCGGCGGGCAATCCCGCGAATACCGTCGGTCTGACGAAATAGCCCTTGCCGCTTAAACGCTCGCCGCCGGTGACCAGGCGGCCGCCTTCGTCGATACCGCTCTGAATATAATTGCAGACGCGATTCAATTGTTTCTCGGAGACCAGCGGCCCCATTTGTGTGTTCGGATCGAGGCCGGCGCCGAGACGCATATTGGCGGCGATGTTGCTGACGCCATCGACCACCTGATCGAAAATTTTCTTGTGTACGAACAGTCGCGAACCGGCCGCACACACTTCGCCCTGATTGAAGAAGATCGCGTTGGCGGCGCCGATCGATGCGGCTTTGATATCGACATCGTCGAACATGATAACCGGCGATTTGCCACCGAGTTCGAGCGAGAAGCGCGCCATATTGTCGATGGCGGATTTGCCGATCAATTTACCGACCTGTGTCGAGCCGGTGAACGCAACTTTATTGACGCCGGGATGCGCGGCCAAGGCGGCGCCGGCAGTGTGACCGAGGCCGGTCACCACATTGACTACGCCCTTCGGCACGCCGGCTTCGAGAATCAATTCGGCGAAGCGCAATGCGGTTAACGGTGTGTCCTCTGCCGGTTTCAATACCACCGTGCAACCGGTAGCGAGCGCCGGGCCGATTTTCCACGCCGCCATCAACAGCGGAAAATTCCACGGCACGATGGCGCCGACCACACCGACCGGCTCGCGCCGCGTGTAACCGAAAAATTCGTTTTTGCGGAATGCCGGTGCGGAAACTTCCTGAGTAGTACCTTCAATCTTGGTGGCCCAGCCGGCCATGTAGCGCAGATAGTCGATCACCTGCGTGACATCGACTTTGCGCGCGATTATCAGCGGCTTACCGGTATCCAGCGTTTCCAGCTCTGCCAATTGCTGTGCATTCGCTTCGACCAGGTCGGCGAGCTTCAGCAGCCAGCGTTCGCGGTCAATCGGGCGCGCCCCCGACCATTCCTTACCTTCAAAGGCAGCGCGCGCGGCTTTCACCGCCAGATCGATATCGGCTGCATCGCCATTGGCGACACGTGCGAACACTTCGCCGGTGGCGGGGTTGTAGACATCGAGCAGCGCACCGCTCTGCGCCGGGTGCCATTCGCCGCCGATCAATAATTGTTTCGGCGCGGCGATAAATTGCGCGGCCGCTTCGCCGTGGGTGATTTCGGTGGTTGCGTTCATGATCGTGTCTCAGCTGCAAAGGGAAAAAGGCTTTAGGTTTTAGTTGTTGGTCGTTGATTAAGGGCTTCGCTAGTGGCGCTTGCTCTGTTTGTTTAACTAACTACTAGAGCCCAACTACTAACTACTAAAATCCAACTACTATCTACTCAAAAAATAATAACGCCGCGCGCATTGCGACCGGCTTTTAAATCGACAAAGGCCTGGGCCGCTTCATCGATGTGATAAGTGCGCGTGATCAACTCGTCGATTTTTAATTTACCGATTTTGTATAAATTGATCAGGCGGGGGAAATCGAGTTGCGGGCGCGCGTCGCCGTAATAAGTACCTATCAGCCGCTTAGCTTCGAACGGTAGAGTCATCGTGCGAATCGACGTCATATCGCTCGACTTTGCCACGCCGACCACCACTGCGGTACCGCCTTTGGCGAGAGCGCCGTAAGCCTGCGCCACTGTTTCACCGCGGCCCACGCATTCGAAACAATAATCGGCGCCGCCGCCGGTCAGTTTACGCAGCGTTTTAACGATATTGGTTTCGCTGCCGGCATTGACTACGTGCGTAGCGCCGAATTGTTGCGCCAGTTCGAGTTTGAAATCGGACATATCGACCGCGATGATCATCGCCGCGCCGGAAATCGCACAGCCTTGGATGGTGTTCAGGCCGACGCCGCCGCAGCCGAATACCACGCAGACGGAGCCCGGCTCGACTTGCGCCGCATTGGTAGCGGCGCCGAAGCCGGTCATCACGCCGCAACTGATCAGCGCGGCTTTATCGAGCGGCATCTCGGCGTCGATTTTGATCACATTATCGACATGCATGGTGGCGTATTCGGCCATCGCGCCGAGGCCGCACACCACATTTAACGGATTACCCGCCAAATCGCGCGTACGCAGCGCGCCATTCGGCAATGTATAGGCGGCTTTGGCGGCCTGATCGCACAACGAGGGTTTGCCGGCGATACAGTAGCGGCATTTGCCGCAGATGCTGACGAACGAATTGATCACGTGATCGCCGACGCTGAGATGGGCGACGCCGGGGCCGACCGCGACCACTGTGCCTGCGCCCTCATGGCCAACTATCAACGGCATCGG
>DATIED010000509.1:0-3769 GCA_035455965.1 Spongiibacteraceae bacterium | reverse complement strand
CGTACCGAAATAGCGGCTGTCATCGGTAAAATCCTCCAGTTCGCGAAAGTGCTCCAACACTAGAGCACGATAAGCCGGCGCCGCTGCTGTTAGCGGTCGCGCGATAGCATTGCGAACGTACGACCAGCGGCGCGGGTGCAGATCGAAAGAACTGGCCGAATGCTTAATCTGCCAATTGTGATAAAAATCCTCTTCGCTGACAGCGGCCGGTTTAGCCAGCGCGGTAAATTGCGTGACGCCGGGCCGGCGCGTTTTTGGCGGCCACTCGCGCGCAAAATTTTGTACGATCGACTCGGTGACCAGATAGCCGTCGAAATGCTCGCAGCATGCGCTAAGCAGCAGTTCGATTTTTCGCCGTTGATCGAGATTGTCGAGCCAGAAACTGACAACCGCATCGAGCGATTGCCAGGCGGTGCCGAAAATACGTCCCGGTGCCGCGCTCTGCACGGCCTCGTTGAGATCGGCGACATTAATGGCGACTCGGTAAGCACCGCAACGCTTGAGTTTGTCGGCCAGATTTTCCAGCGCAAGCTCGGTAAAGCGCTCCGGCGTCTTAGTTTTGTTGTTGAGTAAATAAACCAGCTTTTCCATTAAAGGTCTCCGAAGCCCGAAGCGTGACGTGCGCACCAGCGCTAAAAGTTGCCGGAACTGAGGCGCTGCACTATCCCGCGAATGCCGGTAATAATCAACACTACACCGCTTAAGAAACCTCTGATTAGTGTCGCGCCAACAGTAGCTGCCTTAGGCAAGCGAAGGCAGATTGCAGGCGGCCGGAACGGAGGAACCGGAGCATATATGGAGCCCCCTCTCCTCAAAAGAAGTGAGTACCGCCCGCGTGCAAGATGCCGCCAGGAGTGGGCGATTGTAAGCGCGCGCAGCAACTTAATCAGAGGTTCCTTAAATAGGTTATCGGTTATTTACCGAACCAAAGGCAGTTCACAACATCGACAAATTAGCGCAGGATATTGGCGGATTCGCATGCGACCGCGCGCAACGCAATGCTTGGCGCTGCGGCGCTTATCAAGCGTAACCATATTCGATGAGATCGGAATTTACCGGCTCGAGTGGAGTGAGCGAATTTATGGAATTTAAAGATTACTACGGCATTTTGGGTGTCGACGATACCGCCAGCGCCGCCGAAATCAAAACCAGCTACCGTAAACTCGCCAGAAAATATCATCCCGACGTTAATAAAGCCAAAAACTCCGAGGATAAGTTTAAAGAACTCGGCGAAGCCTACGAAGTATTGAAGGACCCGGAGAAGCGTGCCGAGTACGATCAACTGCGCAAGTTTGGCGCGGCCGGTGCCGATGGTGATTTTCAGCCGCCGCCCGGCTGGCAATCGGCTGCAGGGTTTTCCGGCGGTGGTTATACCGGCGCCGATTCACAACACTTCAGCGATTTCTTCGAATCGATTTTTGGTGCGGCCGGCGCCGCGTCCAGAGGTTATGCAGCGGATAGCGAGCCGCGCGGTTTTAGTCGTCGAGGAGCAGATTTACAGCATAGAATTTCCTTGTTTTTGGAGGAGGCACACAAAGGTATACAGCGGCAGATTAAACTGAGTATTCCCGAGACTGATGAATACGGCCGAACGATAGCGCGCGAAAAAACTCTGAATGTGAAAATTCCCGCCGGGGTCACTGCGGGTCAGCGCATTCGCTTGGCCGGTCAAGGCGGCGCCGGCATCGGCGGCGCGCCGGCCGGCGATTTATTTTTAGAGGTCGAGTTCGCGCCCCATCCTTATTTCAGCGTCGACGGTAAAAATATCATTCTCACTCTGCCCGTCTCGGCCCCTGAAGCGGCGCTGGGCGCAACATTGTCCGTACCCACGCTCGACGGCAACGTCAACCTGAAGATTCCGAAGGGGTCCAGCAGCGGCGACAAATTGCGTCTCAAGGGCCGTGGCCTGGCTGGCGATGTGGTGGGCGATCAATTGGTGATATTGAAAGTGGCGTTGCCGAAGCGACATACCGAAGCGGCCGAGGCGCTGTATCGACAATTGGCCGAGCGGGAAGCTGCGTTTAATCCGCGCGCGGAAATGCCGCAGAATTAGCTATGGAAAATATTCGTGTTACGACAGATTAACGAATGCAACGGTTTTAAAAATTGCAAAATGAGGTGCGGGATATGAGCGACGTCATCATTAATGCGGTAGATACGCAATACAGCAGCGCCCTATTCACATTGAGCGAGGTTTGCCAGCGTTGCGGAGTGCATGCCGAAATTATCGTCGAAATGGTGGAGTACGGCGTCGTCAAACCTGCCGATACCGACGCCAATAAGCGCTGGTTATTTGCCGGCGAGGCCCTGCTACGTCTAAATCGCGCGCAGCGCTTGCGCCAGGATTTAGAATTGAACTTGCCGGGCCTGGCCCTTTCGATGGATTTGCTCGATGAAATCGATGCGCTGCGGCAACAAGTGGTTTCGCTGCAGCATCAATTGCAGCGAACGCATGGCGATGGCAATGAAGTCAGTTATTAGGACTCGGGCGTAAAGTAGCGATTCATCTCCTCTTCGATACCGTTGCGTAAACTCATTAATTTACGCGCGTAATCTTCCAGGGTTTTGTCTTCTTCGGTCTCGGAAGTCCAACCTGGTACCGGCACGGGTTTACCATCCGATGCCACCGCGACAAATACGATAATGCAGTGCGTGGTTTTGCGCAGCTGCGATTCTTTCGGATCGCCAGCCAGCACGTCGACGGCAATATGCATGCTGGTTTTGCCGGTGTAGATCAGTCGAGCCTGTACTTCGACTAAATGTCCGATCACGATCGGCTGAATAAAGCGAATACCGCCTACGTAAACAGTCACGCAGTATTGCCCGCTCCAGGCCACCGCGCAGGTGTAACCAGCCTGGTCGATCCATTTCATCACGGTGCCGCCATGCACTTTGCCGCCGAAATTGACCTCGCTGGGCTCAGCCAGAAAGCGCAGCGTGATCGCATTTTTTTTGCCGTTCTGAGACATGGTTGCAATTCCTTGATTAGCTTTGCAGGCAATTTAATTGCCGACATATTTTAGATCGCAGGCGCTGGTGCGATTTAACTTAATATAACCTGCGGCGCGCAACATAACTATTCATCAACTGGCGGCGCGTCAATCGACAGGCTTAGTGTCAATCAAAACGCTGCGCATCAGTCAAAACACTACACACCAGGCGAGCGACGCGCTGCTTTACAGATTCGTTGCTACGGCGTAAGAATGCAGCGATGCCTATGCGCAGCATTGAGGAGCGTATGCCATGATTGCAAGCAACCAGGTAACTCGATACATCGGCGCAACCCCGCCGTTGGCCAGAACGGTATTGTGCGCGTTATTGCTGTTCGGTTTGAATGACGGTTCTTTCGCAGACGATAAGACCGCGAACACTGCAGCCACCGCGGAGAAAGCAGAGCGCTGTATCTCGATACGTTCGATTAAGCAGACCAAGGTATTGGACGACCAGAACGTATTGTTTTATACCGCCGGCAACAGGAATTACAAAAACCATCTGGCCTACCCGTGCAGCGGTTTGGCCATCGCCGACAGTTTTATGTATCGCACTTCGGAAAGCAAATTGTGTAATGTCGATATCATTACGGTGCTCAATAGAATGGGCGGCGGCGGTACGCAGGGGGCCTCTTGCGGTCTCGGCATGTTCGAGGAGATAGACCAGCAACAGCTCGATGCGTTAACCAAAAAGCCGGTTAAACAAAAGACTGCTGAGCAATAACTTGCTGAAAAAGGCTGATGAACTACAGCCTTGAGCGAAGGCCACTCATCCATCC
>DATIED010000508.1:0-3436 GCA_035455965.1 Spongiibacteraceae bacterium | reverse complement strand
GACTATGGCTTTGGTAGTATGGATGCAGCTAAAACCCTGCAAACGCAATCTAAAACCGAGATCGACATCTTCAAAATAACAGAAGAAACTCTCGTCAAACCCACCAACGGCAAGCAATGCCGACCGCCGGAACAGCGCCGCCGCACAACAGGCCGAAAATACCTCTGTATATTCTTGCGCAATAGCGACTCGCTCGCCATGCCGATCGCGCCAGGCCAACCCCGAAACATGATAGCAATCCCCGCAGCCATCTAAAACTTCGGGGTCTCGCACCTGTAACATCTGGCAGGAAACGACATCGATATCAGGATTTTGCTTTAAACAACTAACCAGGTTTTCAAGCCAATCCGGTTCGGGATACGCATCCGGGTTTAACAGCGCCACCCAATCGCAATCGGTCAATAGACTCAACGCAAGATTATTGCCCGCTGCAAAGCCGATGTTTTGCTGCTCAATAACCCGGCAATTTGGATAGAGTTCCGCGACGAAATCGAGTGCACCCTCGGTATCGCCATTGTTAACGATCAATATATGGCTGGGCAAAAAGGATTGTGCTGCAACAGCCTCCAGACAATGCCGCAAAAAAACAGCGGAATAGTAGTTCACGATAACTATTGGTATTTCCATATTAGGCTCGCGGGCCTCTGCCACCAAACTCATCAAGCTCGCCTGTGCAATAGTCAAAAAACCTGCAATGTTTTTTATTCTAATACACAACCACCTGCTCTACCTACTCGCGGAAGTCGATACCGTCTAAATTATTCTATATAATCCCGCGCCATGCCGTGAGACGAACCCAGTCTCAGTCTGGATCGACGAGCAAATCGGCAACGAGATATGGAGCATGGAAAATTGCGGACAGCCCAACCCGACAGTACCCCGGACAAGCCACCAATTTATATAGCCGTAGGTTGCGAATGCCCTGAAGGATGGGAATGATGCCGGATATTTTACTGCTCGGCAGCGATGGTAATGTCGGCTGGGAGCTGCAGCGTGCGCTGGCGCCATTGGGCAATTTAACCGCATGCAACCGTCGCGACTGCGACTTAAACGATCCAGACAGAATACGCGGCGTCATAGCCGCAACCGAGCCCGATATAATCGTTAATGCCGGCGCCTACACGGCGGTCGATAAAGCCGAACAAGAGCCGGACGTCGCGCAGCGGATAAACGCTGAAGCGGTGCAAGTTATTGCCGAGTGCGCGCGACAGCGCGGCGCACTTTTCGCACACTACTCCACCGATTATGTATTCGATGGCCTGAAGGCTGGCTCGTATATCGAAGCAGACGCCACCAACCCTCTATCCGTATATGGCTGCAGTAAGCGTCTGGGGGAAGAGGCCATTACCAGTAGCGGCTGCAGGCACCTGATTTTTCGCACCAGTTGGGTGTTCGCAACACGTGGTGCCAATTTCGCAAAAACCATATTGCGACTGGCGCAAGAGCGCGAGACATTGCGTATTATCGCCGACCAGTGGGGGGCGCCTACCGCCGCCGAACTAATCGCCGATACAACGGCGCACGCTCTGCGCCAAGCTTATGCCGATCGGGCACCCGACGGCATCTATCATCTGGCAGCCGCAGGCGAAACCAATTGGTATGGATATGCCGAATTCGCGATCGAGCAAGCTCGAATACTAGGCGCCGCACTCAAGGTGCGCCGCGTCGAGCCCATCGATACCAGCGAATACCCGCTGCCAGCCCGGCGCCCGCTCAACTCGCGACTGGATACCGAAAAATTGCGAACAACCTTCGGCTTAACATTGCCTCATTGGCAGTATCATGTGCGCCGCATGCTAGTTGAATTACAGGGATAATCGACGTGACTCAAGTTTGCCGAAAAGGCATTATTTTAGCCGGCGGCTCCGGCACCAGACTGTACCCCGCAACCCTTGCGGTATCGAAGCAACTAATGCCGGTATTCGACAAGCCGATGATTTATTATCCTCTGTCGACGCTGATGCTGGCCGGCATACGCGATATTCTGGTTATCTCCACACCGCTGGATACGCCGCGCTTCGAGCAGCTGCTGGGGAGTGGCGAGCAGTGGGGCATCAACATCTCCTACGCCGTTCAAGCCTCTCCGGAAGGGCTCGCGCAAGCATTCATCATCGGCGAATCGTTTATCGGTAACGACTTGTGCACGCTGGTTCTCGGCGACAATATTTTCCATGGCCACGACTTACAAACGCTGCTGGCCAGCGCGATGCAGCGCAGCAGCGGCGCTACCGTGTTCGCATATCACGTGCAAGACCCCGAGCGCTACGGCGTAGTGGAGTTTGAAAAAGGCGGGCGAGTTCTTAGCCTCGAAGAAAAGCCGGCACAACCCAAGTCGAATTACGCGGTAACCGGCCTCTACTTCTACGACCATAAGGTCGTGGAGTATGCCCGGCAAATTAAACCCTCCGCGCGCGGCGAGCTGGAAATCACTGATCTCAATAGAATGTATCTGGAACGCAACCAGCTCTCGGTAGAAATTATGGGCCGCGGCTATGCATGGCTGGATACCGGCACGCACGAATCCTTGCTCGATGCATCGCAGTTCATTCAGACCATCGAGCACCGCCAAGGGCTTAAAATAGCCTGCCCGGAAGAAATTGCCTGGCACCAGGGCTGGATAAATAATAGTGAATTAGCGCGACTCGCTGAACCTTTGGCGAAGAATGGGTATGGCAAGTATCTGCTCAACCTATTACAGCAAAAGGTATTCTGATGAAAGCGACTCCTCTCGCCGCACTCCCCGACGTTTTATTGATCGAGCCAAAAGTTTTTGGCGATGCCCGCGGATTCTTTTTTGAAAGCTTTAATCAACGCCAATTTGACGAATTGACCAATAGCTCAGTTACGTTCGTGCAGGACAATCACTCAAAATCTGCGCGCGGCGTATTGCGCGGGCTGCACTATCAAATCCAGCACCCGCAAGGCAAATTAGTCCGCGTGATTGCCGGCGAGGTATTCGATGTCGCCGTCGATTTGCGTAAAAGCTCCGCCACCTTTGGCCACTGGGCGGGCGAAATACTATCGGGCGAGAACAAAAAACAATTATGGGTTCCCGCAGGGTTTGCGCACGGCTTTTTGGTTCTCTCCGAAACTGCAGAGTTTCTGTACAAAACAACGGATTACTGGTACCCCGAATTCGAGCGCTGCATCGCCTGGAATGATCGCACCCTAAACATTGCCTGGCCGGGCGACACGACTCCCGCACTATCGGCTAAGGATGCAAACGGCGTAGCCTTTGGCGCAGCCGAGGTATTCGGCTGATGCAAAATTTTTCTATTTCCCCAAGGGAAATGGTTCGCAGCGTATGGCGCAACCGCAATCTGATCAAAGCGCTCATAGAGCGCGAGGTCGTCGGCCGCTACCGCGGCTCTTTCATGGGAATACTGTGGTCGTTTTTCAATCCTGTTTTTATGTTGTCGGTATATACCTTTGTATT
>DATIED010000507.1:0-10933 GCA_035455965.1 Spongiibacteraceae bacterium | reverse complement strand
AGCGCGAAACTGCCGACGCCACCGGCGGCACCGTGAATCAAAATCGTTTGCCCGGCCTGCAATTCGCCGAATACAAAAACGCTCTGCCACGCCGTTAAACCTGAAATCGGAATCGTTGCACCCTGCGCAAAACTCAAGCTGTCCGGCAGCCGCGCCACTTTGGCGAGCGAGGTCGCTACATATTCGGCATACGTGCCCCAGCGCCCCTGCCCGTGATCGGAACAGGTCAGCACGCGATCGCCCACCTTATATTCGCTGACGCCGGCACCCACTTGCGCGACGATACCGGCCGCATCGAAGCCGACGATGTAGGGAAATTGATACGGATAATATTGTTCGAGATGCCCCTGGCGATCCTTCCAGTCGGCGGGATTGATACCGGCGCAGACGATTTTAATCAGCACTTCGCCGGCCGCGGGTTGCGGTGTCGGCACTTGCTGATACTCCAGCACCTCGGGACCGCCGACTCGATTCAATACCATCGCAAACATATTCGTCTCCAATTATTAATTTACATACGCTCGGCCAGACTGAGCAAATTGAAGAGCACTGTAACCAGTTGCAAAGATAAGGGCCTACTCAATTTAGATAATGCGCAACCACCACAAAATCGACGTCAGTAGATGACGGGGACAGGCTCGAGCGAACGCCACAGATACCAGGTGGCGACGGTGCCCCACGGTTCGAAGCGCTGCAGATGTGCCTGCACTTCGCGCTTCGCCAGCCGTTCGCCGCCGTGATAATGTCTTTCGATCGCGCGAATCAAACCGATATCGTCGACCGGCCAGATATTCGGCCGCATCAGATAAAAAATTAAAAACATCTCCGCGGTCCAGCGGCCAATGCCCTTAACCTCGACCAGCTCATCGATAATCTGCTGATCGGATAATGCGCGCCAGCGGCGCGGCTTAATGCGGCCATCGGCAAAGCGCGCCGCCAAATCCTTTAGATAACTAATTTTCTGGCGCGACAAGCCGGCTGCGCGCAATTCATGGTCGGTGGCGACGAGGATATTGGCCGGCGTCATCGCTTCCACCGCCAATACGGTTTTGTCCCACACCGACTGCGCAGCTTTAACCGAAATCTGTTGACCGACGATAGCCCGCGCCAAGGTTTGAAACGGATTGCCACGCATGCGCAGGCGCGCGACCGGATAAGTCTCGATCAGTTGCTTCATCACTTCGCAGCGCTGCGCCAATACATCGCAGGCGTCCTGCCAGTATTCTGGAGTCACGGGAGGAACCTCAGCAGTTAGATGAAGTAGTTAGTAGTTGGGATTTAGTCGTCAGCTAAAGACTTCGCGCTAACCGTAACCCAGAGACCCTTAGCTAACAACCAACTACCTAAGACCTAACTACTAAATCTAACTACTGCCGCGCAGCGGCATTAAAGCGCTTGACTTATTAATTCACGTGAATTACTTTTTATCCCATGAACACACAACTATCCGCCACCTCGATTCAATTGCTGCAGACCGCCGAGCGTCTATTCGCACAGGAAGGTATCGATGCGGTATCGACGCGCCGCATCGCGCAAGAGGCCAATCAGCGCAATGTCTCGGCGCTGCAATACCATTTCGGCAGTAAAGATAATTTGATTGACGCGCTGCTGGCTATGCGCCTCGAAACGATTAACCAGCGACGCCAGGATTTACTGGAGCAATTGCAGCAACGACCACAGGGCGCCGATTTACACGCCCTGCTCGAAGCTCTGGTATTGCCGTTAGTCGAGCAGTTGGACGTGTCCGACAGCCATTTCATCGGCTGCCTGTACCAATTGTATTTGCGCGCGCGCGGCGAACGCGTGTACAGCACGCTGGCGCCAGAATTAACCGCCGCTTTGGAAACCGTCACCGCCGCCATCGAACGCTGCCTGATCGAGCTGCCGCTAAAAGTCCGCATCGCGCGCCTGCGCTTAATGGGTTCGCAATTGATTCACAGCGCCGGCGACTGGTATTACCAACGCGAGCGCGGTGAAGATCTGGCGCCGATCGCCGAGTTGGCGGCAACCTTGATCGACTTCATGGCCGGCGGTTTAGCCGCACCGGTTTCTACATCGCCGAACTCAAAAAAGCGCACACCACGAGGTACTCAAAAATGAACGAGGCCGGCGCCACGCTTTATCCACTGCTGCTAACGATTTTCGGTTTATCGATGTTCTTCGAAATCATCGGCGGCCAGCACCGCTGGAATCGCGGCACATTAAAGGGCAGCCTGTTTGCCCTCGCCGGCATCGCCGCACATACCGTGGTGGCCGCGCCGATCGTCGGCATCGTCTTGAGCTTCGTCTTTAATTATCTGTTTCCGCATTCGACCAATTTACTGGCCGGCAGCGCGTTCTGGCTGGTGTTCCCCATTTATTTCGTCGTCGAAGAGTTTTGTCATTACTGGCTGCACCGCTGGTCGCACGAGAAACGCTGGCTGTGGAAATTGCATCGCACCCATCACAGTGCGGCGCAGCTCAATACCTTAGTGCTGTATCGCTACAATATTTTCTGGACCGCACTGCTGCCGCAGGCCTGGTTCGGCGCGATCGCGCTGCATCTGGGATTGACCGAAGTATTTGTCGCCGGCACGCTGATCACCTTTAGCGTCAACGTGCTCACGCATACCAGCTATCGCTGGGATCTGGCACTACGCAAACTGCCGCCGATGAACGCGCTGCTGAACGTACTCGAGAAAATTGTCACGCTGCCCGATACGCATCACGCCCACCACGGTCTCGGTAAAAATGCCCATGCGCGCGGCAACTATGCCGTGACAATTTTTCTGTTCGACGTGTTGCTCGGCACCGCGAAAATTCCACGTGCGCGCCAGGAAAAATTTGGTCTGCCGGCAAATTTCGATTGGCGCGAAGAGTTATTCTGGCCGCTGGTTCGCAAAGGCATCGTTCGAGCGCCGCGCAATACAAGCCCGTCGATTAACGCGAAGTAATTTCAGCCCCGGCAAATCGCGCAGCTTCGTTAGCCTCTTACTGCATCACATCCGTGCCAGGAGAGCGGTAAGGGGTACTATTTTCTGGACAGGCTGTGAAATAAATTTTCTCGCTACCCCCACTAAAACCTATTCGCTGGCTCTGTGCGTGACGGTGCGGTGATCGACTGCTCTTTTCAGAACACTGGAGGCAAGCGAGTTAGCACGACGTAATCGCAGAGTCCGTCCAAATCGAAAGAGGCCAACGGGAAGGTGGTACTAGAAAATTTTTCTCCAGAGAAGTTCTGAAAAGAGTATCGGTCGGCGCGCCCCAACCACGAACCTAATCTAAAAATATCGAAAGCTGTTCAGGCTCAATTCAGTTGCGGCAGTCCATATTGCATACGGAACATGTCGGTGCGCATTCATGTCGCGAGTTTAACGCGACCGGAACAGCCACTCTCGCCAACTGGAACCGGAAATGAAAAAACTTCGTTATGGATTATTAGCGCTCTGTCTATCGCTCGGTGTGGCAGACGCGGCCAGCGCGCGCGCCGACGTTTCGATCAACCTGTCGATTCTCCCCGATCTGGTGCCGCTACCCGGCTATCCGGTGTATTACGCCCCATCGGTAGAAGCGAATTTTTTCTTTTACGACGGCATGTATTGGCTATACGAAGACGATACCTGGTACGCAAGCAACTGGTACAACGGTCCCTGGGATTATGTCGATCCCGAAGCCGTGCCGCTGTTTGTATTGCGCATTCCCGTGCGCTATTACCGCCGCCCGCCGCCGTATTTCCGCGACTGGCACGCCGATGCACCGCCGCGCTGGGGCTACTATTGGGGACCGCAATGGGAGCAACGCCGGGGCGGCTGGGACCATTGGGATCACCGCCATGTACCGGCGCGCGCGCCGCTGCCGGTATATCAGCGCCCGTACTCCGGCGATCACTATCCGCGTCGCGACGAGCAGCCGCAAATCCGCGACCGCGATTACCACTATCAGTCACATTCGAGCGGGCAACCCCATGCGAACGGGCCATCACCTGCGCACGAACAACCCCACGCGAACGAGCCGCGCGATCACACTCCACCTCAGCCGCCCGGCATGCGCGGACCTCAGCAGCGCGACTATCAACGCGAGCCATCCAACATTAATCGCCACGACAATCGCCACGACGATAACGAGCGACCGCATGCGCAGGCACCGACCCAGGATCAGCGCGATCATCAGCCCACGCAACGACCGCCGAATAACCGGCCCGATGCCGCCGATAATCGCGACGCTCAGTACCAGCGGCGCGGCCCGGTAAACCACGAACCGCAGCAGCGCCCGCCGGAAGCGCAAAACCACGGCGGCGATCGAGACAATCGAGCGCAGGGATCGCCACACGATCAAGCGCAAGGCCGGGACCGCAATGGCAGAGATGATCGAAACGGGCAATAAACAGGGCATACGGTATCGGCGTTGAGCAGCAACGCGATCGTCGATCGCAGCCTCGTATCGGCGCGGCTAATTTTTACCGCGCCTCTTTACCACAGGGAATGCGCTACTTAGAAATCGGCGGTTTCGGGATCGGGTCCTATGCGCCCGTCGGCGGCGTCGAGCCCATCCAGTCGGCGCATATCATCGGCATCCAACCGAAAATCGAAGACGGCAAAATTTTCGCGGATGCGCGCTGGTGTCACTGATTTTGGGATCGCGATCAAACCGCTTTCGAGATGCCAGCGCAAAATAATCTGCGCCGGACTGCGAGCGTGCTTGTTTGCTATAGCGCGCACCGTGACATCCTCCAGCAATTGACCCTGGCCGAGCGGACTCCACGCCTCCGTTGCAATGCCATGTTGCGCATGAAATTCACGCAGCGTTTTTTGCTGGAACCGCGGATGCAGCTCCACTTGATTCAGCGCCGGCACTACGCCGCTGGTATCGATGATGCGCTGCAGGTGCGGAATATTAAAATTGGAAACGCCGATCGATTTGACGCGCCCCTGCCGTTGCAGCTCGACCAGCGCCCGCCATGCCTCCACATACAAATTTTGCCGCGGTGCCGGCCAATGGATCAGAAACAAGTCGAGATAATCGAGCCCGAGCCGACTGAGACTCTTATCGAAAGATCGCAGCGCATCGTCGTAACCATGCCGCGAATTCCACAATTTGGTAGTAATGAATAATTGCTCGCGCGGCACACTGCTGTTTTGCAGCGCCGCGCCAACACCTGCTTCATTTTCGTACACCGCAGCGGTATCGATCGAGCGGTAACCGGCCGCGATCGCCTCGCTCACCACAGGGGCCGTTATATCGCCCGGCACCTGCCAGACGCCAAAACCCAGTTGCGGGATAACACGCGTGTCGTTGAGTGCGATTGTGGGTTGAGTCGCCATCGAAGTACTCCTCTCAAATTTTAGTGCTGCGCAGTGCTGCTACGTTATTTAAGACACATGTTATTCAATTTGCACAGGGCGGATAAGCCCGGCATCATAGAACATCATTCCCACCTGCCGATCACTATCGCTCTTTAGAGATTTAACGTTGTCGATTTGGAAAGCAATAATCCCGACCCTACCGCTCGCCGATTCTCCACAGTATTCATTGAACCAGCATCTCGACATCAAAATTGTCGAGATCGGCGCCGACTATGTCAAAGCAAGCATGCCGGTCGACGAACGCACGCGGCGCTCGCGCGGCATATTGCACGGTGGCGCATCGGTAGCGCTGGCCGAAACGGTGGGCGGCTACGCCGCGCAACTCTGTCTCGACGCGGATGAATATTGTGTCGGACTGCAGATTAACGCCAACCATATTCGCCGCGTCGAAGGCGGCCTGGTCTACGCGGTGACCACGCCGGTACATATCGGCCGCTCGACGCAAGTGTGGGATATCCGCATCGCGGATCCGCAGGATCGCATCGTCTGTATGTCGCGCTTAACGCTGACCGTAATGAAGCGCTAAGATGGCAGCCGGCCGATTTCAAGCAGCCCCTTTCAAGCAATGAGGTACCGTCATGGCTATCTGGAAACATAAACTGTCGACGGATGAAATTCAGCAGATCACCGAAAATACGCTGGTGCGGCATCTGGGCATTCAAATCACCGAAATCGGCGACGACTACATCAAAGCCAGCATGCCGGTCGATCACCGCACGCATCAACCGATGGGCATCCTGCATGGCGGCGCTTCGGTGGCACTGGCGGAAACCGTCGGCAGTCTGGCCGCGCAAATGTGCGTCGAGCCCGGGCATTTCGTGGTTGGCCTGGAGATCAATGCCAATCATATTCGCAGCGTTCGCCAGGGTTTAGTATTTGGCGTCGCAACGCCGATTCACATCGGGCGCTCAACCCACGTCTGGAACATCCGTATCGCCGACGAACAGGATAAAACAGTGTGCATTTCGCGCTTGACGATGTCCGTACTCAAATCCTGATTATTGCGCACCGATTATTGGTAAATCAGTAACGAACAGTTGATAAATTTTTAACGAACCAGCGAAGAGAAATTATGCCTGCCGAATCGATCCTGCCTGCGAGCAAAATGTCATCGACGCAAACATTGACAGCATCGTCGGTGGAACTGGTGCAACTCGGCGAGCTGCCGATGCTACGCGTGCATAATAATTGCGCCACTGCATTGATTGCACTGCAAGGCGGGCAAGTGCTCGAGTTCGTGCCGCGCGGCGAGCGGGCGATTATTTGGCTGAGCGAGCAGGCGGCATTTAAACGCGGACAAAGCATTCGCGGCGGCATACCGATCTGCTGGCCCTGGTTCGGCGATCTGGAGCGCAATCCCGCAGCCGTGCGCGCCGGATTGCCGGCAAGCAAAATGCCGGCACACGGTCTGGTCCGCGCGCAACCGTGGCTGCTGGAATCGGTCGTCGACCAGCCGGCGCTGACACGCATTGTGTTGCGTTATCCGGCCGCCGAATTATCGGCGAGCTGGCCGCACGCGGCTGACCTGACGCTGACCATCAGTATCGGGACAACACTGCGCCTGCAACTCGGTACGCGCAACACCGGCAGCACTGTCGATGGCACTACGCTTGCTCTGACGCAAGCCTTGCATACCTACTTCGCCATCAGCGACATCCGCCAAGTCGAAATCGATGGCTTCGAAAATACTACCTATATCGATACGCTGCAGGACTGGCGCGAATTTCCGCAACAGGGCGCGATTCGCATCGATGGCGAAGTCGATCGCATCTATCGACAGGTGCCCGCGCATATCCAACTGCGCGATGCCGGCTGGCAGCGCACGATTCATCTGCGCACGCACAGCTCGACGTCCGCCGTGGTGTGGAATCCGCATATTGAAAAATCGAAAAGGCTGAATCAGTTCGCCGCCGATGCCTGGCAGCGCATGTTATGTATCGAAACTGCGAATGTGATGGACGATAACGTCGTACTCGCGGCCGGCGGCGAGCACGTGTTGGAGCTGGAAATCTGGAGCGAGGGCGCTAATAGCTAAGAACGCTCTAACAAAATGAGCGCACGACAAATATGACAACGCGGTAGCCGGGTCTTTTTCCTGGACCGTGTGTCGCCATGGATTACCGCTAAGAGCGCGCGGCACAAGGGCGACGCCGAGCCTGTGCATGGATGCACGTATTTGCGTGGCCAGGAAAAAGACCCGGCTACTGCGTCAGGCCACAAGCCTTCCGCTCATTTTGTTAGAGGCTCCAGGCAATAAAACTGCAATGTCAGATTTAATGGGCTGATCTAGAGTTTGCTGCCGACCGTCAGCTTGTCCCAATAATTGCTCGCCATCACACAATTGCGGCCGTGCTGTTTGGCGCGGTACAGCGCTCTATCGGCTACCTGCAATAACGCCGGCAGCGCTTCGTTATTTTTCATCCAGGCGAAGCCAATGCTGACCGTGTAAGCGACGGGACCCGCCTTGGTATCGACCGGCAACGCCGCGACGGCGGCGCGAAAGCGTTCGGCGCTATGCTGCGCGCGCTCGTGATCGACGCCGGTCAACAGCACGCAAAACTCTTCGCCGCCCAACCGGCCGATAATGTCGGTGTTGCGAAAATGGCCCTGTAATTTTTCCGCCAAATGCTGAATGACCAGATCGCCGATCGCATGTCCGTAAGTATCGTTGACCGCTTTAAAGTGATCGATATCGATCATCAATACCGCCAGCGGCATACGCTCGATCTGCGCGCGGCGATGCTGGCGCTCGGCATCATCCATAAAACCGCGGCGGTTGAATACGCCCGATAACACATCGGTAAACGCAGCCTGGTGCCAGACTGCACGCTCCTCGGTCAAACGGCTTCTTTCGCTCGACAGGAAACGGCCCATGCGGGAAACGATGCTGTTCAGCATAAAGGTATTGGCCGCGTGCGCGACCAGAAAAATAAGGAGATGCGGCCAAATTTGCCAGAGCGGCGAATCGCTATGCGACAGCTCCAGCTGATGTAATAGCGTGGCGAGGCCCAACCCGCACACACCCAACGCCAACATCACCGCGCAGGCGATATACTCGCGCAGCGGCAAAAATATAACGGCCAGCACCATCAAGGGCCCGCACAAATAGATAGTGGCGTCGTTGACGCCATCGCCGCTCCAGGCCAATGCAAAAATGGCGACAGCCAAAAATCCGATCAGCAGCCGCGATGTAAACAGGGCATAGCCCGCTACCGTCAAACGCTCGCCGGCAATGCCGATCGCAATCGCAATGCCCAGCGCAAGCTGCGCGTACACCGGAAACAGCAGCAGACTCATGGCGAAGCCGAACAGCGCCAATGCGAGCACGCCGCGATAGGCTTGCAGCAACAGTTCGTTCCGGCTGGCGGCGTCGAGTTGCAAACGTGGGGACTTCAGCAAGGACTGTAGGGGCGAGGACTGCATACCGTATTACTTCGTAGAGTGACGCCGCTTTGAACGGCAAACGCAACTTCGATTGCATAATCCGTGGGAGTCGGCGATGGTAGCTAAACAGTCACGTTTGGGCAATCGCTATCGCCAAACCATGCGGCGCCGGAGCCAATCGATATGTATGGACATCTGATTTCACCGCTGCCGCCGATCGCCGGCGAGGAGCTGCCGCATATCGGTGCCGGTCTGCGTTTCCTGGAGGCGCCAACCGCGTACCTGCAGGAATTGCGCGCGCGCCATGGCGATACCTACCTGCTCGATCTATTCGGCTTCAACCTGCTGATGACTTTTGCTCCGAAGGGTTTGGAAAATCTTTATAAGCTGGAAGAAGAGCAGGCCAGCTTCGGGCTCGCGACCTACGACATGATCGGCTTTAAAACGCCGGGCGAAATTTTTCAGGACGCCGATATCGGTTTGTTTTATCAGCTGCTGCTCAATAAACGCATGCCCGGTTATGTCGCCACTATCAACGATCTCGTCGACACCGAGCTGCAGCGCTGGCAGGGTTTCGATCGCATCGATATCTTCGACGCCGTGCGCACGCTGGAACAGCGAGTCGGCTATGGCTTATGGATCGCCAAAGAGGCGGCGGCCGATGCCTATTGGCCGGATTTAAAACGTCATTTCGACGTCATCGGCCAGGAGAGCGCCTTCGTCAATCCGCAGCAAACGCTGGAGACCATCAAAAGCAACAAGGCCCGCGAAAAAGCCGCTGTCGCCGACATCAAAGAACTGTTGAAACAAATTATCGACGAGCACGACAACAATCCGCACAAGGAATACGCCGCCGCCGATTTTTTACGGGAACATTTCAGCGCTGCAAGCCCCGACGATCGGGCTCGCAAGCTGGCGCACAATATCATCAATACCAATCAGGGCTTCCTCTCCAATCTCTACGCCGCCATAGCCTGGGTGATCGTGCGCCTGCTGCAGCACGCCGACGTACTGGCGCAGGTCAAAGCCGAAATTGCGACCGTGCGCGCGCAATATGGAGAAAATTTTTACAGCTCGGTCGAAGCGTTGAATGCGCTGATTATTTTAGAACAGGTAATGATGGAGAGCGTGCGCCTCGCGCAGCGCTCGCTGACACTGCGCAAAGTGGTAACACCGGTGGAGTTCAACGACGGCCAACAAAAATATACCGTGCAGCCGGGCGTCTATATCGCGACCATGTTATCGGTGACCAATATTCAAAGCGACGAATTGGCAAGATTCGATCCGGCGCATTTCCAGAAAAATCAAATCGTCAATGCGTTAGCGGCCGCCGGCAAAGAAACAATCAGCACCTTCGGCCACGGCAAACACGCCTGCCCGGCGCAAAAATTTTCGCACCATATGTGCAAAATAGTCGTCTCGAAAATATTGGCGAATTTTGATTTGGTAGCGGAGTTCAACGATCCGCAGCCTTCGGCGCGGCAGATGGGCGGTGTGTCACGGCCCGACGAGGCCGTTATCGTCAGACTCAAAGCACGATAATTCGGCTGCTGCGCACTGCTCGATAAAACAATGCGACGGCCCCATGTAAATGGTTAACCGCTAACGATAAAGGTAAAGGAATTGCCAGCAGTCTCGCCCGCCAACTCGTTACCGTCCGTATCGTAAGCCACGACGGCGCCGGCAAAACCCGCCGCTACCAGCTGCTTAAGCTGATTGTCGAACGTGATGTAGTACAGCATGGTGGCATAATCGTGACAGCGATCGTTGATGATCGAATACTCGTTGCTGCGCACCTCAAAACGCAGCAACCGTTGCCGGTTAAGCAAACCCAACACCGTACTGCGGGCAAAGTTCAGGGTATTCGCAGCAAGCCGCAGTGGATTAGCGCTCCAGCTGAAATCCGGAAACGCAAACGGCGCATCGTGATCGGCGCCATCCTGGTTGTAGGTGGAGAAAATAAAATAACCGCCGGGCCGCAAAACCCGCTGCACCTCGCATAGAATCGCCAGGCGGCCCGCGTGATCCACCATACAGATGCCGGCCCAGGCAAACACCACCAGATCGAACGAGGCATCCGCGAATTGCGGCATCGAGCGCGCATCGGCATATTCGAAACGCGCGTCCGGAAATTTGCCGCGGCACGCATCGACCATACTCTGCACATAATCGACGCCGATGTAATCCGCACTGATCGCGCGCAGATG
>DATIED010000506.1:0-5830 GCA_035455965.1 Spongiibacteraceae bacterium | reverse complement strand
TTCGGCGGTAATGGCTAAACTAACAATCGCCATGACGCGCAAATCCATGACGCCGATGACGAGCAAAATCGCCGTCAGATTTGCGCAGCAGCAACAGCAGTGGATGCCGAGACGCACGCCATAATGCCAGGCCCCACTATTGCTCGATACAATCGGAGAGTGCGCTGCAATTTTTCCAGCGCGCAACGGCACCGGCCGACAACAAGCCAGATGATGCGCTTTCCACGCGCCGAATTGCAGTGCGCCCGCCAGCGCCACGACTGCGCCGGCCACTAACGGTACCGCGCGCGCCAATGCTTCGTACTGCATTGTCAGCGCGGCCACGGCAATGCCCAGCGGAAAAATAATTATTCCAAGCAGCATCCAGACAAAAAAATAGCCAGCGCCCAGTAACGCCGTCGGCCGACTCCAATGCATTGCGCTTTGTTCGACTGCCCGGCGGTAGCACGACAATATCGGCAGCAGCGATGGCAGCATCATCGCTACCATCATCGCGATCCACATACCGAGAAATACGGCGGCGGCGCCGAGCCATGTTTGCCCCGGCATGCGCATCCATGTCATCGACATGCTCCAACCGCCGGGCATCGGCATGCCTTCCATCGAAGTCATCGACGCGCATCCGTAAATCGTCGCTGCGGTGCTGATAATGAACAGCAGCACCGCGCTGACGATGAAGGCAGGCGCGGCAACGATGCGGCGCGCGCCCTGGCGCTCGGGTATTGCATCGATGCCGGGCGCGACGCTTTTAACGCTGAGCATATTCATCGTGGCGACGCCACCACGGACCGCTTTCATTGCGGCCCAACGGCGCGCGATCGAGCCACTGATATGCGCCCCACAGACCATCCAGTCCACGCGCATACGTGGAGTAGCTGTGATAAATGACGCCGTCTTCGAGCACAAATGAACTCATGCCCGGACGGTCGCGCGTGTAGGTGGGAGCGTCGGTGCCACAGGTGGCCGCGAACTGCGCGACTGCAGTCGGCACCACAGTGGTCTCGTCCATGGCGTGACTGTTGCGAGCATAGTTGTATTCGATATCGCCCGCGCGCTGCTGTTGTTCGGTGAAGGCAATATTGAAATCGAAATTGAAATCGCCGCCGAACGATGAGGCCCATGGGAACGTCCAACCCATGCGTTGCTTATAGGCCTGCAACTTCGCGAGCGGCGCGCGCGAAACCGCCATCAAGGTTACGTCATGATTGGCGAGATGCACGGTGAAACCGTCGAAGCCATCCGCGATCATCGAACAGGACGGACAACCCGCTTTGTAATCCGGGCCGAACATAAAGTGATACACCAGCAGCTGCGAGCGGCCCTGAAACAAATCCGGCAGCGAGGCTGTGCCGCTCTCGGTCTCGAAGCGATAGGATTTATCGATTCGCACCCACGGCAATTGTTGCCGCTTGCGCGCCAGCTCATCGCTGCGGTGTGTCAGCTCTTTCTCCTCTTTCAACAATTCGATACGGGCTGCCAGCCATTGTTCGCGGGTTCCAATAAAGGGTTCGCGTGTTCCGGTTATGTGCTTGGTCATTTCTGTGTTCTCCATTAAATTTGCTGCGTTGCTAAATTGTCGGTGAGACCGGTTATCCAGTAGTCGTGAGATAGACTAAGGATTCGACAGCAAATGGTGGGAGTGACAAATTTGGCGGGATTTAAATGGACTCGATGATCACCGCCGCTGCGCGCGCGCTCGCCGCCGGCGATCCGCTCGGCGCATTGAATCGGGTCGCCTTGCGCGACGACCCGCCCGCACTCGCGCTGCGCGGCATCGCGATGGCGCAGCTCGGCGATTTCGCACGCGCGAAAGTGCTGGTGCGCAAAGCGGCGCGCGCTTTCGGCTCGAAAGAGCCGCTGGCCCGCGCGCGCTGCGTGGTAGCGGAGGCCGAGATTGCGCTCGCGGCGCGCGAGCTTGGCTGGCCAGGTAAAGCACTCGAGACTGCGCGTATCGCGCTCGAACAACATGGCGATCGCGCCAACGCAGCGCACGCGCGTTATCTGGAAGTCCGCCGCCTGCTATTGATCGGGCAACTCGATGCGGCCGAATACACACTAGCCAAACTCGACCCCGAACCGTTGCCGCCGGCGTTGCGGGCCGCGCATGAGCTGGTCGTTGCCGGCATTGCCATGCGGCGCATACACGCCGTGGCAGCGCGCAAAGCACTCGCGCGCGCTAAGCGAGCCGCGCAACAGGCCGATATTCCCGCCCTGACGGCGGAGGTCGAGAGCGCAGAACTGCTATTGAACACACCCGCGGCGCGCTTGCTGGCACGCGGCACGGAACAACCGCTGTTGCTCGATGAAATCGAAACGCTGCTGGCATCGAAGGCGCTGGTTATCGATGCAGCGCGCCATGTCGCGCGCGCAGCGAGCAGCATGGTGTCGCTGGCAAAACGCCCGGTGCTGTTCGCCATCGCGCGCGTATTGGCCGAGGCATGGCCCGCCGATGTAGCGCGCAATAAACTGATCGCGCAGGCCTTCCGCACCAAACACGCCGACGAGACACATCGCGCACGGCTGCGCGTCGAGGTCGGACGGTTGCGAAAAATTTTACGTCCGTTGGCGAACGTGGCTGCGACCAGCCAGGGCTTTGTACTGGTGCCGCACAACGCAAAAGAAGTCGTGGTGCTGGCGCGACCGGTCGAAGAAAAATATGCGGCGGTGCTGGCGCTGCTGACCGATGGTCAAGCGTGGTCGAGTTCGGCGTTGGCACTGGCGCTCGCCACCAGTCAGCGCAGCGTACAACGCGCACTCGATGTGCTGGCCGCTGCCGGCAAGGTGCAGGCATTCGGTCGCGGGCGCGCGCGCCGCTGGCTGATGCCGCCGGCGCCCGGATTCGCGACGCCTTTGTTACTCTCGACGCAGCTGCCGAGCGATTAGTATGCATGCCATCACTCAGCGAATCAGGAGCAAGCCATGAAAAAATCAGCCGCCGAAATCATCGATGAGTTTGGACCCTTCGCGGATGTCAAAAGCGTGGCCGGCGTCACTTATGACGGCCAGCAAGTGTGGTTCGCCAGCGGCGAGAAATTGAATGCAGTCGATCCGGCGAACGGTGAAATAGTGCGCTCAATCGATGTCGCCGCGCACGCGGGCACTGCGTTCGACGGCAAACATTTATTTCAGATCGCCGAGAATCGTATTCAAAAAATTGATCCGAATACCGGTCGCGTGCTCGCGACAATTCCCGCGCCCGGCAACGGCGGCGATTCGGGGTTAACCTGGGCCGAAGGCTCGTTGTGGGCCGGACACTATCGCGAGCGCAAAATCTATCAAGTCGATCCCGAAACCGGTGCCATTCTGCGCACCATCGAAGCCAATCGCTTCGTCACCGGCGTGACCTGGGCCGACGGCGAACTCTGGCACGCCACCTGGGAAAATGACGCCAGCGAATTGCGCCATATCGATCCGCAAAGCGGCGCAGTTATGGAAAGCCTGGAAATGCCGGCCGGCATCACTGTATCGGGACTCGAATTCGACGGCGCGGAGCGCTTCTACTGCGGCGGCGGCAATAGCGGCAAGGTGCGGGTGGTGCGCCGGCCCAAGCGCGGCGCCAACAGTAAATAGTGCAACGCAACCGGCAAATAATCGCAGCGGTGCTATGACCACTATCGTTTGCAATCTAAGCTATCGATCATTCGTTATTGCCACCAGCTGATAGGTGTAGGGCAACTCCTTCTCGAGCTTGTATCCCGATCTTAAATACAGCTGATGCGCCGGATTATTTTTGAAGACCCTAACCCGGATTTCCTCATACCCCAGGCTTGCCGCTAAAGCGCTGGCCAGTTGTAAAGCCCTGGCGCCATAACCCTGATTGCGATATTTGCTTTCTATATGCAGCTCGGCCAGATAGAAATGAGCACCGCTCTCCCGAGTCATTGCGAAACCTATATCTTCAGCAGCGCGGATAATCCAAAGTTTGCACTGCCGATAAAGCGCCAATTTGCTTTCATCATCCCAGACTAAAGCATTATCGGAGTAATACGAGCGCATCTCCGACTTTATAATTTGAGTCGACTTTTCGTACTCGTTGCACGCTACGAATTCCATTTCTCACTCCTGCACATATCTGCTGAGTATGCAGGCATGTCTGCTTTAAATCGATAGGCTCCACCTCGAACGCAGCCTAAAGCTCCAACTTCATCTGCCGATATGCACTACGGAGTTCACTTTAAAATATCGGCGATATATTTATGACAGTATCCGTAGTTGGCAACGCTGGCATAGCCGGCGCGGCGCTCGCGCCCTCGCTGGTCTCCGCCACGCCAAATCTGTCGGCCAGCAATCTCGCGCTGACGACCGACGCTGTATCGCCATCTGCATCCGTATCGCAACCCGGTGTCGAAGTGACGCTCGGCAATGTTCCCAGCGCCGATATCGTCTACGCCAAGCTCGCAGTTGCCGCCAATAAGACAGCATGGACAACGCCGCCCACGGGCGACCTCGGTCAACTGATGGAAAGCAACTTGAAGGCGCATGTGCAAGCGGGCGATTTCTCGTCGCTGCTCAGCGGGCTTGGATCGCAACTCTTGAGCACTTTTTCGACAACGCAGCGCGACTTCCAGCAAACGGCCGTCGTTTATCGGCCGAGCTATTCGAGCGCTATCGACGGCGGCGCAGCCGCGGCCACCGATGCACTGCAGGCCGCCAAATCGATTCAAAATAATATCAGCCTGAAAATTTACACGGCCTCCGGCAAAGCAATTGATATCGCCATTACCTTTGGCGGCAACGGCGGTACGGTGCAGGACAGTCTCGGCATCGAGCTGCATACCTCGGATGCATTGAGCATTGCCGAACAAGTGGCTATCTCCAGATTAGCCAGCGGTTTCGACGCGGCCTTGCAAGGGATCGGCAAGGATTCGACCCAGGTCGACATATCCGGCCTGGTCGGCTTCGACACCAAAGTGCTGTCCTCGGTCGACTTGAATGTGCAGGAAGCACCGCAAGCGAATGCTTTGCGCTCGCTCGCTTTGCATGTCGATGCGAGCCGCAGAAGTTTTGCCCTGCAAAGTCACGCGGGCAATGTGTCGGTGAATGTAAATCTGTCGTCGCCCGCACCATTGGGATCGACAGCTCAACAACAGAGCGCGGTGCAGCATTATCTCGATCAATTCGATACTGCCAATCAGCGCGCGCACGGCGATGCAACATTGCTGGGTCAATTCAAGGATGCGTTTGCGCAGCTGCATTCGTCTTATCCGGTCGCCGGCCAACAATTTGTCGGCCAACAATCCTCCCGTGCGCTGTTCGCATCAAGGCTGAGCACCGAGGATCAAGCGGCGTTATCGGGACTCGCCGATTTTGAGGCCGGCATGAGCGGAGACTTTAACAATAGTGCAACCTATGGCATCACCACTGAAGCGGGACATTTAAATTACCAGGTATCGCAAAGCACGCAAACGCATGGCGCCGATAAAAATAAGGGACTGTCCGTCGCACAAACGCAGGTAGCCACATTGGATTCCGTATTCGCAAAATCCCGCAGCGGCATGCTGAACACGGATATCGGCAACTACGACATCTACCGCATCAATGACAACTCATCGATCACGACTGCTTTTGAATACGCCGACGACAAATTGAAAAGTGCATCCGTTACAAATCTGGTAAGTCAGTCGGAAAAATACCAAAAACTGGAAAACCATAAAATCGTTGCCGAGCGAAATACGCCGCACAACACATTTACGGTGGAAGATATTTCAAAGAAATTGCAGCCATAGCCAGCTGCAACGCAGTTTCAGCTCTGATTTTTAAAACCCGACCAAACCACCTAGGCCTGAAACTCGGAATGAACTTGACGGCGGGGTGCAGGGGGTCTCTTTTT
>DATIED010000505.1:0-6884 GCA_035455965.1 Spongiibacteraceae bacterium | reverse complement strand
CAACACGCGTCCGCGCGGTAAAAACTCGCGCAATAAAAAGTCCTGAAGCGCAGGCCCGCGCGCAGCGGGTCTCATTTCATTACCGCCCGAGCCGTGCGGCTCGTAGTAGCGGGTATTAGTAGCGTGTATTAGTTAAAGGAGCTGCGGCTTGGCTAGCGTATTCTCGCAAATTCGCACCGGCAAATTACCGGGGCAACTGGTGTGGCAGGATGAGCAGGTATTTGCGCTGTTGACGATCAGGCCGCTGCAAGCCGGTCATGTCCTGGTTATGCCCGTGCAGGAAATCGATCATTGGGACGATCTGCCGGAGGAACTGCTGACGCATGTCATGCAAGTCTCGCGTCGTCTTGCCAAGGCGATCAAGGCTGCTTTCCCCTGCGCGCGGGTCGCCGTGGCGATTTGTGGGTTGGAGATCGCGCACGCCCACGTGCATCTATTTCCAGTCGATCGCATCGAAGATTTTAATTTCGGCAACGGTCAGTCCGCCACGACCGAAGAGCTGGCGGACGCTGCCCAGCGAATTCGCGCGGCGCTTGCAGCAAATAGTTAACAATCTATTGGGGCTTGGCGATTCAGCTCTTTGCGATTCAGTTACAGCGATTTAATTTAGTCCCCCATCGTTAACTTTCCGCACCATTATTTGTCGTTGCTACCTTTACACCGCAGTTTGGGTAACGGTGTAACAAGATATGGGAACTTGATCTACAAAATAATTGTAGGCGAGATTCACATAATAAAAATGTTAGCCGCCATTTTCCGCTGATTGCCGATCGATATTGGCGACGCGTCTGGCGCGGCAATTCTTATGAGCTATGCTGGTTGCTGTGATTCGGAATAGGGTGGTCCGAACCTACTTTGTTGCCATGTTTCCATTATGGTTTCCATTGTGCGATCCGTGAACAGGCTCACCGCTAACGGTTGTTCCGGGTAAAAAAGCAACAACAACGAGGATATGAATATGCGTTTAAAGTTATTTTCGATGGCACTGCTATTGTGTGCGGGACAAATGGCTCACGCGGACGCGGCGTACAGTGGCGGTATCACCAGCGGCAACTTGTCGGTATGGCGGATCAATGAAGCCAACGGCCAGGTATCGCTGTGTAGTTTCGACAGCAAGACCTCGCCGGTTTCGTGTGCGCCGTGGAGTTCCAAAGAGGCCACGGCCGGCGACTATCGGTTGATCGTCGGCAACGATCTGCTGTCGGTGTGGCGCATGAATCGCGCGACCGGCTCGGTATCGCTATGCGAATATAAAGACGTCAACAAAGAGCCGCATTGCACGCCCTGGAACTAATCCTGGCGCGCTGACTTTAGCCCGGTGTCATGCCGGGCTCCACTGCTTTAAATTCCGCAATTCTGGTCGCGCCATTTTCCGTTAGCGGCGCGCTCAGCCGCACATCGCTTTCTGTGCATGCGCTCCTTATCGTCGCCGTAAAAAAGCTGGACGCCATCCGCATCGATCACGTACTTTGTTATATTGCCGCTTTTCAATACGATGAGGATCTATCGATGTCCCAACTCGCCCCCGATTCGCAACTCCCTGTGCTGCAACTCTCGGATTTGCAACACAGCGCGACCGCACAGGTTATTATCGATCTGCCGCGCGCGCAGGTTTGGGAGCGTTTACGCGATCTCGGCAAGGCGCACTATTACGTGCCGCGCCTGACCAACACCACCATCAATACCGCGCAGAAGGAGGGCGTCGGTACCAGTCGCACCGTATTCCCTAAAGGTATGGCTCCGATGGACGAAACCGTTATCGAGTGGACCGAGGGCTACGGCTTCAAGATTCGTCTGCATCGCGGCGAACGCTCGGCGGCACCGTTCAAGAACGCAATATTCGTCTACGCAATCGAAGACGCCGGCCCCGGCAAAACCGCGTTCAAACCTGCGATTCACTATACGCTGCCGGGCGGCGCCATCGTCAATGCCATCGGCAGCCTGTTGCTGGGTGGCGTAATGCGCGGCAATGTCGAGCAGGTTGCGCAAAAACTCAAACAATATTACGAAACCGGCAAGCCCTCTAATCCGCTGTTCAAAGAAAATGGCTAAAAATACATAGCCAAAGAGCAATAATCAAAGAACAACATTTAACGGCGCACGACTCAGCAAATACTGCGAAACCGACAGCGGCCAATACCATGCAGCCAAACCATCGATAGCGCGGGCACCGGGTTTTATTAACAGGTCAATAGCGGTAAGGATAACGAATGCAAAAAACTCTCGATCGCGCCGCACAGGAAATCGGTACTGTATTACTGGGCAAGGATCGACAGGTGCGGCTCGCGTTATGCTGTCTGATTACCGGCGGTCATCTGCTGTTGGAAGATTTGCCCGGCATGGGCAAAACCACGCTATCGCACGCACTCGCTAAAGTGTTGGGGCTGGAGTATCGGCGCGTGCAGTTCACCAGCGATCTGCTGCCAGGCGATATTCTCGGCGCCAGTATTTTCGACCGGCCCTCGAATAAATTTCAATTCTTACCGGGGCCGATTTTTACGCAGGTACTGCTCGCCGATGAAATCAATCGCTCGACGCCAAAAACGCAATCGGCGCTGCTCGAAGCGATGGCCGAACGGCAGGTGACGATCGAAGGCGAAACACGCGCGCTGCCACAACCATTTTTTGTCATCGCCACGCAAAACCCGCTGACGCAGGCCGGCACCTATCCGCTGCCGGAGTCGCAGCTCGATCGCTTTCTGATGCGCCTGTCGCTGGGCTATCCCGACCCGGCGGCGGAGCGCCTGCTGCTGACCGGCGAAGATGCGCAGGCTCGGCTTGCGCACCTGCAGCAATGTGTGTCGCTGGAGCAGTTGCAAAAAATTCATAGCGCGGTGGATCGCGTGCATACATCGGAACAATTGCTCGATTACGTACAACGCTTGATTGCCTATACGCGCAACGAGCCTGGCTTTGCGTTCGGTTTGTCGCCGCGCGGTGCGCTCGCGCTACTGCGCAGCGCCAAGGCGTGGGCACTGATGAATGGCCGCGGTCATGCGGTGCCGGAGGATGTGCAAATCGTATTGCCGGCAGTGGTCGAACATCGCCTGCATGCGAACCTCGATTTATTCGAGACAGGTAAAGGCGGCGATGGCGGCTCGTTGGTCGATAAATTATTGCGTCGCGTGGCCGTGGTGTGAATAGCAGGGTGCAGCGTACCGGTAAGCGTCGCTACCCATGGAGCGATTGGTACGTACGCTGGCTGGATCGCCGCATTCCGATCGCGCGCAGCATCACGCTCGATCAGCGGCGCGTCTTTATTTTTCCCGATCGGGTCGGTTTATATTTTCTGCTGGTATTGGCCGTGATGTTAGTCGCGGCAATCAATTATCAAAATAATATGGCGTTTGCGCTAACCTTTTTTTTGTTCAGTCTTTTTATCGTTGCGATTCTGCATACCTTCAGTAATTTATCCGGCCTGCGCCTGGAAGCGTTGCGCGGTCAGACTACCTTCGCCGGTGAAATCGCCGAGTTTGAAATTCAATTGCAGCGCACGGCGGGCCGGCGCTACTACGCGATCCAGTTGGGCTGGCCCGATCAACCGGCAGCTTCGGCCTCGCTGATCGAGCACGACACCGCTACCATAAAGTTATTCTGCGCCGCGCCGCGCCGCGGTTGGTTGCGGCCGGGACGGCTGGCGATAAAAACGGTTTATCCGCTCGGCTTATTGCGCGCGTGGACTTGGGTCGATCTCGATTTCACTGCATTGATTTACCCCAAGCCGCTGCCCGGTCCGCGTCCGAGCGGCGATCACAGCGACAACGCGCGCGCGCTGCAGCAACGACTTGCGAATAAATGGCAGAAGGGCAGCGAAGATTTTTATGGTTTTCGCCTGTATCGCAGCGGCGACAATTTGCGCCATGTGATGTGGCGCGCCTACGCCAAGGGCCAGCGTCTGCAATCGAAGCAATTCGCCGAATTGCCGGTGCTGTCGCATTGGTTGCGCTGGGACGATGTCGTCGGCGAGCGCGAGCAGCGCCTCGGCCGGCTGTGTTATTGGGTGTTGGAACTGCATCGCCTGGGCGAGGCTTTTGGCCTGCAGTTGCCAGGCGAAACGCTGGCGCCGAATATTGGCGAGCAACATCGCGATCGCGCCTTGCGCATGCTCGCGCTGTTCGGCAGAGGTTAACTAAATGCTGCGGCGAAGCGATAAGGCCAAGGCGAGCAGCGCGGAGAGCGGCAAATCTGCGCAGCTGCCAAAGCAGCATCAGCAACGGCAGCAAGAACAGCAACAATGGCTGCATCGCCACGCGCTCACCTGGCTATTGGCGGCGCAGTTCGCGGTGATCGCGCCGCATGCCGGGCGGCTGCCGATTTGGGTTTCGCTGGCATGGCTGGTATCTGCGTTTTGGCGCGCAATGGTATATCAGGGAAGATGGTCCTTTCCCCATCGCTTAATCAAGCTGGTATTAGTCGTCGGCTGTCTGCTCGGCATTCGCTACAGTTACGCGGCCTGGACTGGTTTAGAACCGACTGTGGCCCTGCTGGTTACCTGCTTCAGTTTTAAATTGCTCGAAGCGGCGACGCGTCGCGACGCACTGATTTTATTATTTCTCGGCTACTTCGTTGCGCTCACGGAATTTTTATTCGAGCAGGGCCTGGGCACGGTGTTATATATGCTGCTGCCGCTATTGTTATTGACGACCGCGCTAGTCGCGCTGCATCGATCCGCGCAACTTCAATTCACTCAAGAACAACAGCCGCTGCGCTTCTCGTGGCAGCCGTTGCGCGCGGCCGCTACGATGCTGGCACAGGCGCTGCCGCTGATGTTATTGCTGTTCCTGGTGTTCCCTCGCATCGGACCACTGTGGCAGGTGCCGCTGCCGGGCAACAGCGCGCGCTCCGGCATGTCGGACGAAATGGCGCCGGGCGACATCGCGCAATTGTCGCTATCGGATGCGCTGGCTTTTCGTGCGGCATTTACCGGGCCGGTACCGCCGGCGCGCGATTTATATTGGCGCGGTCTGGTGCTGGATGAATTTGACGGCCGGCGCTGGCGCGGCAATCGCCTCGCTGAAGCTTTGCTGCCGGCAGTACAAACGCTCGACGGGCCGGCCATCGATTACGAAGTTTATCTGGAGCCAACCTACCAGCGCTGGCTGTACGCTTTGCAGCGGCCGGCCAGTGTCGATAGTAAAACTTTGCTGACCATCGATTATCGCCTGCTGGCGCGCGACAATGTCTTTGAGAAAATGGTTTACCGGGCGCGCGCCTATCCGCAGGAAAAGCTGGATCTGGAGCTGGATTCGCAACTGCGTAAACGCGAATTGCTGATTCCGAAAAAAAGCAATCCGCGCGCGCAAGCCTGGGCGCAGCAACTACGCACTGAAAATGCCGACGATGCGGCATTAATTGATAGCGTATTACAACATTTTCGCACGCAGCAATTTTTCTATACGTTAAAACCACCGCTATTGGGCGACCATCCGATCGACGAATTTTTATTCGCCAGCCGCCGCGGTTTTTGCGAGCACTATGCCAGCAGTTTTGTATTCATCTTGCGCGCGGCCGGCATTCCGGCGCGCGTAGTGGTGGGTTATCAGGGCGGTGAAATCAATCCGCTCACCGGCACCGTGCTGGTTCATCAGTTCGATGCGCATGCCTGGGCCGAAGCGTGGTTGCCCGCGCGCGGCTGGGTGCGCTTCGATCCCACCGCGGCAGTGGCGCCGCAGCGCATCGAAAACGGTTTGGAGCGGGCGGTTGCCAGCGGTGAATTTCTCGGGCAATCGCCGCTGTCGGTGAATCGCTATCGCGGGTTAAGCTGGTTGAATAAACTGCGGCTGCGCACCGATGCGATCAATTATGCATGGACGCGCTGGGTGGTGAATTACCGCGACGAAACGCAGACCGACGTGCTGCGCTCGCTGCTCGGCGAAATAAATCCGCTGCGCATGGGCTTATTTTTGGTCGGCGGCGGCGGGGTGGTATTGGCAATCGTCGCGGCGGTATTGCTCGGCCGGCAACTATTCGGCGAACGCTTGCCGATCGAGCAGCGCTACTACCGACAATTTTGTCGCCGGCTCGCCAGGCACGGTTACGAGCGGCCGGAAGGTATGGCGCCGGGCGACTATGCGCGCTGGGTATTGGCGCAGCAACCGCACTGGCGCTTCGTACAGGAGATCACCGATTGTTTCGAGATGCTCAGTTACCGCAAATTGGCTGCGCTGCAGCGCCGGAAAATGCTGCGCAATCTGCGGCGCCTCGTGGGCAATATGCGGTTCGATTAATTGCGCTTCGATAACCAATAGTGCACCTGTCGTGCGTGATGGCTATCGATAATGCGACTTTCAAGCCGCTAACGGACTGGTATATGATCGCGGCGCGGTAATATAAATAAAAATAGTGCGTTCGCACCCAGGGCTCTCTGTTAATGCTTTTTACGACAACGGTTTTCATTTATTTATTTCTGCCGGTGGTGCTTGCTGGTTATTTTGTTGGAGGGCGCCTGTTCGGGGGCACTGCGGCACGCTTATGGCTGACCCTGGCATCGTTGTTTTTTTACGGCTATTGGGGACCGAAATATCTACTGCTGATAGCAATTTCGATCCTGTTCAATTATTTTTTGGGAGCGCTTATCGCGCGCAGCGCTCGAGAATCGATAGCGCCGCAAACAAGTGCGCGTAATGCATTGTTGCTGATCGGTGTTGCGCTTAACGTCGCGGCGCTAGGCTATTTTAAGTACAGCGATTTTCTGATCGACACGGTCAACGTATTGACCGACAGCCACCTGGCTAATTTGAATTTGATACTGCCGCTTGGTATCAGCTTCTTCACATTCACTCAGATCGCCTATCTGGTGGATTGCAGCAAGGCGGACGTCGAGGAATACAGTCTCCTCAACTACACCTTATTCGTAACTTTCTTTCCGCATCTTATAGCGGGCC
>DATIED010000504.1:0-3102 GCA_035455965.1 Spongiibacteraceae bacterium | reverse complement strand
GTGTCGGACTGAAGTCCGACCTACATATAGTCTGTGCTTTCAGGTCCCGGGTCAGTTCGTTTTGTTAAAGGCGTTTCAGGCTATCTATTGTAAATAGACCATAAGTTGCACAAAATCGCTGCAAAACTCTAAACCCTAATTTTAAAACTTACGGGTGCGATCATGATCTTCGAGGAGTTCACCGCAGGCGGTTGTCGATCCTATCTGGTGGGCTGCGCCGAAACCTGTGCCGCCGTGCTGATCGACCCGGAAATCACGCTGATCGATCGCTATATCGCCCAGGCGGCACGCGATGGCTTGCGTATTCATTATCTGATCGACACCCATACCCACGCCGATCATTTCTCCGCAATGCAGCAACTGTCGCGAAAACTGGCGGTGCCGGTGGCGATGTATCGCACCAGCCCCGCGCCGTTTGTCGATTTAAGACTCGACGATGGCGAGCTGTTGGTGGTTGGCAAACTGCGTTTAAACGTACTACATACTCCCGGTCACACGAGCGACTCCATGTGCCTGCTGGTCGAGGATCGGCTATTTACCGGCGATACGCTGTTGATTGGCGCCACCGGCCGCACCGATCTGCCGAGCGGCGATCCGGAGGCACTGTACAACAGTCTCTTTAATGTTTTACTGCGGCTCGATCCGGCGCTGAAAGTGTATCCGGCGCACGATTACAAAGGCCGCAGCCACTCGACAATCGGTGCCGAAATCGCGGCCAATCCGCGTTTGCAGAAACGCGACCGCGCAGAGTTTACAGCGATGATGCGCAATCTGGATTTGAGTATGCCGACTCATATTACCGAGGCGTTGCGCACCAATATGAGTGGCGGTAAAACGGTGGCGCAGATGCTCGCCGAGGCGACTGCCGCAGTGCCTTTTATGTCGCTCGACGAACTGCAGGCGCGTATTGAAAGTGCGAGTGGCGAGCTGATAATTCTGGATGTGCGCGAGCGCGATGCGTACGAGCAGGGTCATATACCCGGTGCGTTGCTGTTACCGCGCGGCCAGTTGGAGTTGCGTGTCAATCAGGATCTGCCGGATCCGACGCGGCGCATTCTGGTGTATTGCGAGTTTGGCCGCATATCGACACTGGCGACCGCGACCTTGCGCGAAATGGGTTTTCAGCGCGCGGTGGCGCTCGACGGCGGTATGAAGGCATGGCGCGAAGCGGGTTATCGTATTGTGTAAACGCTTGGCGGTGCATTATCGAATCGCTACTACATCGAATTGCTACTACATCGAATTGCTACTACATCGAATCGCTACTACAGCGTAGCTTCACATCAAAAATTAAAAATTATTCCTCGATAGAAAAGCCTTCTTTATAGCGAGCAGATAATGAAAAAACTAAAAATTATTCAATGGTACACCGGCGATATCGCACGGCATCAAATTCGCGTGATCAGCGCTTGTCCTTCGATGGAACTGGTTGGGGCTTATGTGCACCATCCGGAAAAAGCAGGCATGGACGCCGGCGAGATTGCCGGTATCGGTCCCATCGGTGTTATCGCCAGCAACGATATGGAAGCGATGTTGGCGCTGGAGGCAGACTGCGTGCTCTACAATCCGCCGATGGAGCGCTACGATGAAATTATTCGCATCCTCGCCAGCGGTAAAAATGTGATCAGCATTATCGCTGGTTGGAATCCCAAAAAGCACGCGTCCTATCCGGAGATTCTCCAAGCCTGCGAGCAGGGCCAATCCTCGCTGTACGGCACCGGTCTCAATCCTGGGCTCAGTTACGAGCTGGCACTGCTGGCCTCGTCGCTGTGTACCGACGTCGAGTCGATTTATATTAAAACCTGCGAACCGCAGGATTCATTGAGCGAAGTTTTTCTCACTGCGTTCGGTTTTGGAAAAACCGAAGCCGAATTGGCCGGTACTTCGGATATGACTTACGCGATGTTCCGGTGTCTGCTCGATGTCACCGATTTGTTGTGCGAAAAGCTGCAATTGCCGCACGATGGTCAGAGCTTCACTACCGAGTTCGAGCCGGCAATCAAAGAGTACAACGATAAAATCACAGTCCGCAAAGGCACCATGGCTGGCATCTTGATCAAGGCGGCCACCACTTACGGCGATACGCCGGTGGCGACGATCGAAATGCGTTTCCTGCTCGGTAATGAATATGTAAGCGAAGAGTTTTTGGCTGGCCGCCCGAAGCAGGGTTGGATAGAGGTCGATGTCAACGGCACGCCGGGTAGTCGCATCACGCATGAAACATATATGGAACACGATTCCATCGGGACCTGGTCGACCGGTACGCGTGCCATCAACGCTATCCCATTCGTTTGTGCGGCCAAACCGGGGTTATTGTCGCCGCTGGATTTACCATTGGCGCGGATGATCAAGTTGCATAGTTGAAGATCCTGGCGCTCACGATTGGCTGCGCGCCGCCAAGAATCTAAAAATCGTTTCAAACAATTGCCGTGGAGTACTTATGACGCAGACCGACATCGTGCAAAAACTTCTCGATATTCATCAGATTCAACAGATTTTGGTGAAGTACACCATCGCGATCGACACTCGCGATTTCGATCTGCTCGAAAGTTGCTTTACCGTCGATGCGGAAATACATCTCGCCGGACTCGGCACCATGACACCGAAAGGCTATCGAGAAATCTGCGCGCAAAATTTGCCGTCGTTGAACGCCACGCAGCACCACTGTGGTATTCCCGCCATTGAGTTCAACGGCGCAGTGGCACTTTCGCGCTGCTATTTTATGGCGCAACACGCCCGCAACAGTTTGGGTGCGCAGCCATTGATGATGATCGGTGGCTGGTACGACGACGAGTTTTGCCGCGTCGGCGATAATTGGCGTATTTATAAACGCACCGGCACGGCTGCCTGGTACGAAGGCAACGGCGACGTATTGGGTTACCCGGTGCCGCAGGGCGGTTTGGAGCCGACTGCGGGGCGCGCCACGCCGGATTGGTTGAAGTGAGCGCGCTCTCTGCGGGCTGTCGGATAGCTGGCGGAAGGAATCGATGAGCTGCTTGCGCGTACCCGCTTGCATCAGCGTGCGCGCTAGCGGATTATGAAAGCGACAAATCATATAACGAATTAAAACCGGCGGTGGCTACATTTGCCGGACGTGCTCAC
>DATIED010000503.1:0-3863 GCA_035455965.1 Spongiibacteraceae bacterium | reverse complement strand
ATGAAACCCGCACGTTTGTGATTTACACTTTCATGGGTGCGTTCACGACGTTGATTTTCTGGGGCTTCGAGTTTGGCTTCCATTATTTGTTTCAAGCGAAAGAGCTGCGTTATCTCGGCGGCGTGATCGGTCTGGCGATCGGTTATGCGACCAAATATCAGCTCGATAAGCGATTTGTATTTACGGCTGTCCGACACGATTCTGCGCTGTAGCTGCGCCGAGCGCGGCGGCAAATTTATCGCGCCATGCTGCAAAATAATTATGATCTTTGATCGCGCAAAACTCCAAAGAATCTGGTGGCTGATATTCGCCGCAGTCATCGCGCACTTATTGATATGCCGGTTGCCGCTAATTAACCAGGAGTGGGCGTTTGCCGATGCAGCGCGTTATTTCGAGACCCATCGACAGGACTTTCTGGAGCGCTATTTTTCGGTGCAGGCCAATACGCTGGGCGTGCCCTTTCTCGCTTTTTTAATTCATAAGGTCATTGCTAGTCTGGATATCGGTTTAATTCCGCGGCTGCTCGCCGTGTCGGGCTTTATATTTACGGGTTTGGCGCTGGTGCGCTTAAATCTGGTTGCGGGCAGTAAAATTCACTCGAACATTTTATTGGCCGCCGTCTTTTTAAATCCGTTGATATGGACCTTCGGCGGTAGAGGGACGGCGGATTTTCTCCCTGCCGCTGTGGCCCTGTTCAGTCTTTCGTTATTTTTTCGCCGGGAAAAAAATCTAGCCGAGCTAATCGTTGCTAGTTTGACATTCGGCATCGCCGTAACGCTCAAGTATCACGCAGTAGCTTTGCTGCCGATCGTTTGGGCGGCGGCATTTGCGCGCACCGATCTCACATTTAAACGAGCCCTGCTGCAATCGGTTATCGCCACCGGTCTAATTTTATTGCTGCCGATAGGCTACCTATTAGCGGTTAAACAGCACTTTGGCTTCTGGTTGGCGCCGCCGGCGTTTCAAAATATGCACCGCGTCGACTTCAGTATTGCCTCCCTAAGTTCGAATTTTATTGCCTATATGGGATATCTGGCGCTGCTCGGCCTGCCGCTCTCCGGTCTTTGTGTCGGGCAGTACTTGCGTAATTTTCCGAGTGCGGCTCGGCTGGCGATCGCGGCGCTAGGATTATTTCTGGCCGGCTACTTGTTTGTGGTGCCCAGCGCTGAAATGAATTTTGGCCCGCTGGATAAATACCTTGGCGCTCGATTCGTCGGCGGGGCTTTTACGGTTTGTGCGGGGCTGTTTTTAGTCGCGCTGTGGAAGGGAGTGGCCTTTTATCGCGATGACCGGTGCGCCCATCGATTCATGCTGTGTTGTGCGGTTGGCGTCCTCATATTTATCGGCTGCCTGTCGGCAACGCGCCCGGCGCAAAGATATTTGTTGTTTGTAGTGCCGCTATTCTATCTTTTTATACTGCCGGGATTTAAGGGTCGGCCGCGCACGCTCGCTGTTACATTTGCGCTGTATACCTTGCTCAATATTTATGTCGCACTCAATCAGTATGCTACCGGATCGGCCGCTATTGAGATTACCGAAAAAATCGCCCAGAGCGGATTGCTCGGAGCGACAAATCCAGGCGTTATCGTCGGGCATACCGGCAACTATTTTCCAGTCGATACGACGGCGAATAAAAAATACATCGTTGTAGCGGGGCTGTCGCCGAAACGAATTTTGTCTTCCGAGAGCCTGCCTGTTCCGTTAATCCATAAGGCTTTTTCGCTCGTCCCAATCGAATAGGTGCCTGCACGGCGACGCTGTGAGCCATGGTTTTCTGCTGTTGATCTGGTCATTAAAGTATTTCGTGAATGTAAGCATTCAACATAATGCCGCAACGATCTTTAACGTCCACCATGCAAATCGCCGACAGCAGCTCAAAGCACATCCGAGTAACACTCGAATGTATTCACAACTAATCGCGCATTTACGAGGATCTTCAATGCTTGAATAAATATTGGCCGGAGAGATAGAGGTTCCGAATTAGAAATTTTTATGCAGAAGAACTTTGCATCCATGAGCCTCCAGTATAAGCGCCGAAAGATCTTTTTCCAGGCGCTCATCGACAGCTTGCATTGCCGGCCCTCTCTCCGCCGGGCACACCACGATTGCGCCGAGAGGGGCTCCACCTAAAAACTCTTCCGGATGGGTCCAGGCTCGCTCATACGCATTGAAAAATTCAGGAACCGTAAACGATTTTCGTTCGGCATAGTAAGAGATCTCGCTGTTCCAGGTGTTGCCGAAAGCTACGAAGGCGCTGTTCGGGGGTGTGTTGGCGCGAATGATTTCTGCGATTGCCATGGTTCTATTTTCCGTCACCGGAAATGTGGCGTGCAGGCTTTTCCAGTAATGTTTATGGAATTGGTATAGGTTTCCAGCGATTAGCAAAATGGCAATAGCAGTAACAGTCCATGAGTTTAACTGCAAATTTCTGGAGTAGGCTACAGCGATTGCCAATGCCCCGATCAGAAATAAAGTGGCCGACGTCTGATAATAATCATGTACGTAGTGCAGATTGGTGAAGGCCAGCATGGATAGCATAAATACTGCCACTGCAGCAGCGATGGTCCAGCGCGCCACCACGTCTTTAGTAAAGAAGATTGCGTTCGATATTAGGAACAAACCGAACAAGCCGTTGAGATTGCCTTCAACGACGCGCTGCCATACCACCTCAGCCCAAAATGGCAGAGTAAGACGTTGGGATAGGGAGCCGAAATTCCAGCCTCGTAGCGCAGCGGATGTAAGCTGGATGCCCAGCGCGTTTTCCGACTTAACCTGATCGGAATAATATGTCCATCCCATAGCAATAATAAACGGCAATACGAACGCAAATAGAAAAGCAACCATTGCGCGCAGGGAAGGTATTATCTTGGGGCGACGTGCAGCTTGGCTGAATAGATAAGATAAGCTCATAACCCCGAGAACAGGCAGCCCTGTCGTTACTTTCTGTAGTAGCGCCAGGGTCATAAACAACGCCGCCAAGCTGGCGGCCGTTAAACTTTGCGGATAGCGCTGAAGCTGGATTACAAACGGAATAAAAGCGAAAGCAAAAAAGAGCGCCATCGTTTCTATTAAGAAACTTCTACCCCAAAAGAGATATAGGGGGCTAGAAAATAATAAACAGGCAAACAGCCAAAATACGTTGCTATTCAGGGACAGTTTTTTAGTGATTGCTGCTGCGGGCCAAAGGCACGCCGCGAGGAATACGAAGCTCAGCACACGTCCAACCGCGCCGAGCGGCCAGCCCATTATTCCGGCAATCTCGGCAGCCAGCCACTGATAAAGCGGGAATTCAAAAGGAATCGACCAAGGGGCTCCAGCCACCGGAGTTTCGTAGGCCAGTTTAAACCCATCTTTCATGAACCAGTACGAAGTCAGCGCAGTTTGTGTCTGGCGAAAACCGTAAGCTTCAAGCAGTGGTTGTGCTGCAAACTGAATCGTCACCCACAATGCAAATCCAAACAGCGCGAAGGCCAGTGCAATAAGCGTTTTTGAGGGTTTGTCTATGACGGGCGCTGGCGAGACGAGAGCGGTATTCTTCGTATTAATTTCAATCATGGATTCCCCGTCTCTTTTATTGTTAGCCGGCTATTGTTGTCGCAGGCGTACTCTTGCTGGCCAGCTCGATAATTGACATGCATGTGCCAATCTCCGGGTGCAAGCTGTCCCGGAGGAATGGTGATGGTAAAACCGGCGGTTATGTATGCCATAGTCGCTAAAGACTTGGCGACATCGGGGCGGAACAAGCGATGACGAATAGGCATTGTTTTTTCCATGCCTGGCGAGGTAAATGATATCCATGCATCCAATGGGACATCGTGTGTGTTAGGGCTCACCGCCCATCCCACAATACGTATTGGCTGATT
>DATIED010000502.1:0-5980 GCA_035455965.1 Spongiibacteraceae bacterium | reverse complement strand
AGCCATGCAATAAAACCAGATCGGGTGCATTATCGCTGTCGGCAACCGCCGCCAATCTTTCGCTATACCACTGCGCACTCATATGTTCTTCGCCACTTCGGATAGCGCAGCCAATAAACGATCGATTTGTACCTCGCTATGCGCTGCGCTCAATGTAATGCGCAAGCGCGCGCTATTCGCCGGTACAGTCGGCGGGCGTATCGCGCCGATCCAAATACCGCGCGCGGCAAGTTGCTCGCTCCAGCGCAGCGCCAAACCGGCATCGCCGATCAACAGCGGCTGAATCGCCGTGTGCGATGCGCACAGCGGTAAGCCAAGTTGTTCGGCACCGCGGCGAAAGCACTGAATTAACTGCTGCAAATGTTCGCGGCGCCAGACTTCTCGTTGAATTAGCTGCAAACTTTTCAATGAGGCGGCCGCCACCGCTGGCGGCAATGCAGTGGTATAAATATAAGAACGGGCGAACTGCACCAACGTTTCGATCAGCGCTTCGCTACCGGCGACAAACGCACCGAAGGTGCCAAAAGCTTTACCGAGCGTGCCCATTAAAATCGGCAACTGCCGTTCGCTTAAATTGAAAAGCTCCGCGCAACCGACGCCGCGCGCGCCGAGCACGCCGATACCGTGCGCGTCGTCGACCATCAACCACGCATCGTGCCGCTGCGCCAAGGCGGCAAGTTCGGTCAACGGCGCGGTATCGCCATCCATGCTGAATACACCATCGACCGCAATCAGTTTGCGGCCGCTGCCCGCTTTCGCCAATCGACTCTCCAGGTTGTCGATATCGTTGTGCAGAAAACGTTGAAAACGCGCACCGCTCAACAAGCCTGCATCGAGCAGCGAGGCGTGATTCAATTTATCTTCAAAAATAAAATCGTCTTTACCGAGCAGCGCGGTGATCGCGCCGAGATTGGCCATATAGCCGGTGGAAAATAGCAAGGCGCGCGGCCGTCCGGTAAATTCGGCGAGCGCTTCCTCCAACTGCTGATGCAATGCGCTGTGGCCGCACACCAAATGCGAAGCACCGCTGCCGACGCCATATTCGTTGGCCGCACGTTGAAAAGCTGCAATCACTTCGGGATGGTTGGCAAGGCCGAGATAATCGTTGCTGCAGAAAGCGAGATAGGATTTGCCGTCGACAATCAGCTCCGGCCCCTGCGCACTCGCAACATTACGCCGCGAGCGGTATAACTGCTGCGCGCGACGTTCTGCGAGAGCCGGCAGTAATACATCGTCGATTGCCATAGGTTAACTCAATACATCTGCCAACACGGAGCGGCGCGCAATATTGCGCATCGTGGCAGCAAAGCGAGCGTCTAAGCTCGCGCCGGGACTTCGATGAGGACTGGAATCAAACGCGCGCCGCGTCGTAAAAGTACTGATCGTTCTGCGCACTTTCAACCTGGCTTTGCAATTGTTGCTCGACATCTTCATCGCCATGTTCGACAACGCGCTGCTCGGGCTTGATGCCGAGGCGGTCGAACAACTGCAAATCCTTGTTCGCTTTCGGGTTCGGCGTGGTCAATAGTTTTTCGCCGTAAAAAATCGAATTGGCACCGGCGAAATAAGCGAGCGCGTGCATCTCGTCGTTCATTGCCTCGCGCCCGGCCGATAAACGCACATGCGACTGCGGCATCAGGATGCGCGCGACGGCGATGGTGCGAATGAAATCGAACGGATCGAGGTTCTCAATCTCCGCCAACGGCGTGCCTTCCACCTTGACCAACATATTGATCGGCACGCTCTCCGGATGCTGCGGCAAATTGGCGAGCTGCAATAACAGACCGGCGCGATCGCGAATACTTTCGCCCATGCCGACGATGCCGCCGCTGCACACTTTGATACCGGCGCCACGCACGTGATCGAGTGTCGTCAAACGATCCTGATAAGTGCGGGTAGTGATGATCTCGCCATAGTATTCCGGCGAGGTATCGAGATTGTGATTGTAGTAATCGAGCCCGGCGCTGGATAACTCCTCGGCCTGCTCGGCGCTCAACATACCGAGCGTCATGCACGATTCCAAACCAAGCTCTTTAACGCCGCGCACCATCGCGGTTACGTATGGCATATCCTTTTTCTTAGGCGAGCGCCACGCGGCACCCATACAGAAGCGCGTCGCGCCGCTGGCTTTCGCCTTGCGCGCTTCGTCGAGCACTTTCTGTACCTCCATCAATTTTTCCGTCTCGAGGCCGGTATCGTAGCGATTGCTTTGCGGACAATATTTACAATCCTCGGGACAGGCGCCGGTCTTAATCGATAACAGAGTGCTGACCTGCACGGCATTCGGATCGAAGAACTGTCGATGCAGGCTCTGCGCCTGGAACAGCAAATCGTTAAATGGCAGCGCGAATAACGCCTCTACCTCGGCGCGTTGCCAATCGTTGCGGACGGGGCCGCGCTGTGCTGGGCTTTGGGATTCGCGGCGAGTGGCGGCAGTCATGTCAGGTTCCTGGCTAACGAGGTAATAAATGGGGTAATTTCAAAACCGATAAACAGCTGCCATATTAACGGCTTACCGCTCTCTGTCAACCTGCAAGGATGCTTATGGTTTACAGCCTTTTCGATCGCCTGCTCCTTTCACGCTGCCTGTTATGCGGGCTTATTGCCCATGCGGCGACGGCGGACTGCCTTTGCATGGCTTGCGCCGCCGAGCTGCCCCGCATCGCCGACTATTGTTTACGTTGTGCGCTACCGCTGCCGATGTGCGGGCTTTGCGGACGCTGCCAAATTCAACCACCCCCCTACACGCGCTGTATCAGTCCATTGATTTACGGTGCGCCGATCAGCCGCTTGATCGCCCACTTTAAATACGGCGGCAAACTGGCTTATGGCCGCCTGCTGAGCGGCGAATTGCTGCGCCGTTTACAGCGCGAGGCCAGTCTGGATGTCGATCTGTTAATGCCGGTGCCGCTGCATTGGCGGCGGCGCTGGGCGCGCGGCTTCAATCAGGCCGAAATTATCGGCGACGAATTGAGCAGAGCGCTGAACCTGCCGCTGCGAACCCGCTGGTTAACCCGCGTGCGGCCAACGCCTCCGCAACAAAGCTTAAGCGCGAGCGAGCGGCGTAAAAATTTGCGCTCGGCATTTGTATTGCGCGCCTCGGTGGCGGGCCTGCGCATCGCACTGATCGACGATGTCGTGACCACTGGCGCGACGGTCGGTGAAATCGCGCAACTGCTGTTGAATGCCAGCGCCCGCTCGGTGCAAGTCTGGTGCCTGGCGCGCACGCCTTAACGTCCGCCTATTGACCTCATCCCTATTGATCTCATCCCTATTGACCTACGTGTTAGAGTGAAAACCGGATACAGTTATTTACGAACAGGAATTGTTGTATGAGTGCCGATCCACATCCCTTCGCCAACCTATCGCCGGAACTGGTTATCGACGCCGTGGAAAGCACCGGGCGCTTATCGGATCTGCGCGTGTTTCCACTCAACAGTTACGAGAATCGCGTCTATCAAATCGGTATCGAAAACAGCGAGCCGATCATCGCTAAATTTTATCGGCCCGAGCGCTGGAGCGATGCGCAGATACTCGAGGAGCATCGCTTTTCGCAGCAACTGGTGGAGGCCGAATTACCGGTGGTACCGCCACTGGCAGGTGCGGATGGTCAAACACTATTCGAATACCGCGGCTTTCGCCTCGCCTTATTTCAGCGCCGGGGCGGCCATGCACCCGAGCTGGACGATCCCGATACGCAATTGATGCTGGGGCGCTTGCTGGCGCGGATGCATGCGGTCGGCAGCAGCGAGGACTATGTCGAAAGGCCGGCGCTGGATGTGAAAACCTTCGGCCGCGACAGCATGGAGTTTATCGCCGAGCACGCCATCAGCGCCGATCTGCGCACGCCGTACGTCACGTTGTGCGAGGATTTATTGAAGCGCATCGAGCCAGTGGTGCGCGATGTCAAACCGCGCTTGCTGCGCACACACAGCGATTGTCATCGCGGCAATATCATCAGCCGCGATCAAATGGCGCCTGGGGAACGGTGGTTTTTCGTCGACCTCGACGACAGCCGAATGACGCCGGCGATCCAGGATTTATGGATGCTATTGTCCGGTGAGCGCTTTGAACGCACAGCGCAGCTGGCGGAAATTCTCGAAGGCTACAACGAGTTTCGCGACTTTGAAACCAGGGAGCTCGCGCTGCTGGAGCCGCTGCGCACTTTGCGCTTGATGCATCACGCGGCCTGGATCGCACGCCGCTGGCAAGACCCCGCGTTTCCATTGGCCTTCACCTGGTTTGGTAGCGGTCGTTATTGGGCCGATCATATCCTGGAGTTGCGCGAACAATTAGCCGCATTGGATGAGCCGCCGCTGACAGTGTATTGAACCGCGCACCGTTATCGATGGGTTAGGATACGTGCGCCAAAGTTGGCGCTATAATCTCCCAAAATGCTCTGGCAGATATCCGCTATGTCTAAACCGCTCGCCCGCAACAGTATTGTCGACCCGCTCTGGCAGGCGATCCGCACGGAAACCCTGCTCGAGGCCAATAACGAGCCCATTCTCGCCAGCTTTCTGCACGCTACTATCTTGAATCACGACACCCTGGAGTCCGCGCTGAGCTTCCACCTGGCGCAAAAGCTCGATAGCGCCACCGCTTCGGCACTGCTGATTCGCGAAGTTATCGAGCAGGCATTCGCCAGCGACGCATCGATTGGCGAAGCGATCCGTGCCGATGTGCGCGCAGTGCGCGAACGAGATTCCGCCTGCATTGGCTTTTCCGTGCCGTTTTTATATTTCAAAGGGTTTCATGCGCTGCAGGCGTGGCGGGTCGCGCACTGGTTATGGCAGCAGGGCCGCGAATCGCTGGCGCTGTTTTTTCAGAATCGCATCTCTGGCGAGTTCGGCGTGGATATTCATCCGGCAGCGCGTATCGGTCGCGGCGTGATGATGGACCACGCCACCGGCATCGTCATCGGCGAAACAGCGGTGGTCGGCGATAACGTTTCGATCATGCAATCGGTGACGCTCGGCGGCACCGGCAAGGGGCACGGCGACCGCCATCCGAAAGTCGGCAACGGCGTACTGCTCAGCGCCGGCGCCACTGTATTGGGAAATATCGCTATCGGCGACGGCGCTCAGGTCTGCGCCGGCAGCGTCGTCCTGAAAGAGGTGCCGCCACATACCATCGTGGCCGGTGTCCCCGCCAAAGAAATCGGTAAACCGAGTTGTGCTCAACCGGCGCTGGAAATGAATCACCACGTGGATGTACCGCCCTCCTCGCAGTTCATTATTTGATGGGGCAGGTTTTAGGTTTTAGGTTTTAGGTTTTAGGTTTTAGGTTAAATAAGATACGACCACCTACCGACTAAAACCTAACTACTAACTACTAACTACTAAAAACTGTAAGCGCCTAGCGCTTGCAGTTCGGCTTGCGTCCCTGTGCATGCGCTTCCTGCGCCATATCCTCCGCCGCCAGCAACTGGCGATTCAACGCGCCCATCCGTGTTTGATCGGAGGGGTGTGTCGATAAAAATTCCGGCGGCTTATCCTTGCTAAGCGCCGCCATGTTTTGCCATAACGTCACGCTTTCATCCGGGTTAAAACCGGCCTGCGCCATATAGCGCAGACCGATGGTATCCGCTTCGGATTCCTGCGTGCGGCTGAATGGCATCAATACGCCGTAAGTGACACCGGCGCCGAGCGCACCCATGACCACCGCTTGCTGCGTATTATCGGAAGTCCCCGCAATAATGGCGGCTACCGCCAGCGCACCCGACGCGGCGGTCTGCTGCGATAAACGCTCGGCGGAGTGGTGCGCCTCGACGTGGCCGATTTCGTGACCGACCACCGTAGCCAGCTCGGATTGTGTAGTCGCCACTTTCAGAATGCCGGTATGTACGCCAATCTTTTTACCCGGCAACGCAAATGCGTTAGGGGTATCATCTTCGAATACAGTAATTTCCCAACCTTTACCTTCATCGCCGGGCAACACTGCCAACAACGCGTTGGAAACGCATTCCACGTAACGATTG
>DATIED010000501.1:0-4367 GCA_035455965.1 Spongiibacteraceae bacterium | reverse complement strand
CCTGGCTGAAACCGACGCGCGTTTCCCACAGGGGCCGGCCTTCCGCCAGCTCTACTGCCGCGACTTTACCGCTGCCGAAGCCGGCGTATACGGAAGTATCGTCGATTAACGGCGCGGCGCTGGCGCGCAGGCTCAGTACCGGTGCCGCCGTGGCATAGTTCCAGCGCTTGACGCCGGTGGTCGCATCGAGACCGACCAGATTGCCGCTAAAAGTCAGCGCCACGACGGTATTGTCATCGCCCTGCGGCGGCGCCAATATTTGCCCATCGAGCTGCGAATGCCACAGCGTTTTGCCGTCGTGCAAATTCAACGCCCACACTTGGCCGTCGGCCGATGCCACCAGCGCCAGGCTGCCGGCAATACCGACGCCACCGGTTAGCGGCTGATCGATATCCGCATCCCATAGCGATTTACCGGTATTGCGATCGAACGCTTCTATTTTTCCCTTGGCCGAAGCGACGATAATTTTTTCCTGCGCAATCGCTGGCGTCAGCCGGTTGTACAACTTACCTTGACCGTCGCCAACGCCGTGGCTCCAAACCTTATCTAAACTCTGCTCCTCCTTAAACTCCGGTAGCGGCGACGGCTGCTGCTCTTTGTCGTCGTCCTTGCCAAAGCTGCTGCAGCCGACAATGGCAAGGCTCAGCAACCCTGCCAGGGCGTAGCGAATTACGTTGGGGCCGAACCGATGCCTGCTCATTCGATTTCCGTCGCTCACTTCTAATTTCGCTCGTACCGATTTCATGGTTTATCCGCGTTGTTGGTTACGGAGTTGTTGGCTGCGGCATCGTTGGTTGCGGCATTAGTGGTGGCAGCTTTATCGAGCAGTGCTTTTTCGATAGCGGCCTTGTCGCCGCCATTATTATCGCCCGCCGCCAAATCGCGTAGTTTCATATCGAGCAGCGGATCATTGACCGGATTGGTTTGTTTGCGCTCGAGTTCCTGCGCTTTTTCATACGCGCCGCGCGCCGCAACAAAATCGCCGCTGGCATTGGCGATATCGCCTTTCATTTGTAGAAACGCCGAGGCGTAACCGCCAGCCGTGGTTTCGTCGAGCAGAGCCAGCGCACCGGCATTGTCGCCCTTGGCATGGAGTACCCTCGCCAAACGCAATTGCGTTAACAATTTAATCTCTGCTGCAGGCTTGTGTGCCAATGCCCAACGCAACTCGGCCTCCGCATCATCGAGGGAGTTACTTTGAACCGCCATTTTAGCTTTGAACAACGCAGCAAATTGCGCATAGGTGGTCGAACTAAAATCGGTCTTTAACGTGTCGGCCAGATGGCGCGCGGTAGCCAACGCTTCCGGCGTAGCTTTAGTCTCCAACTGCTGGATCGCTTGAATCAGGTTCTGATAGTCGACCGACGCCAATTCCTGTTGACGATGCTGACGCTGTTGCCAGCTGTAGCCGCCAAACACTAACAAACCAACCAGCGCGAGACCGGTCAATACGGCTCGGCCATTTTCGCGGAACCACTTTTTAAGCGCTTCAACCTGCTCGTCTTCGGATTGATAGACTTCCACTAGTCACCTCATTATTTTGCTATTGCTACGGTAAGCTGTTGCTAAGCGTGCCGTAGCGATTAATCGATATTGAGCTACGACAATGCCGTCGCCAAAAAATCTGCCAAAGCCGCAATCGCAACGCTCTGCTGCTCGTGCGCTTCATCGCGCAACCATTTGATATTCACGGTTTGCGCGGCCACTTCCTGATCGCCCAGTATCAACGCCAGACGCGCGCCGCTTTTATCGGCTTTTTTAAACTGACTTTTAAAACTACCACCGCCGCAATTCAGCGTTAATCGCAACGCCGGCAGCGCGTCCCGCAAATTCTCCGCCAGCACCAGCGCAGCGGCTTCGGCACTTGCACCCGCCGCGATCAGGAATACGTCGGGGGTAGCGGCCAGATTCGCCGGCACGGCATTACACGCCTCCAGCAAAAGACATAACCGCTCGATGCCGGCGCCAAAACCTACCGCCGGCGTGGGCTTGCCGCCCAATTGTTCCACCAGGCCGTCGTAGCGACCGCCTGCACATACGGTCGCCTGCGCACCGAGTTTATCGGTGGTCCACTCGAATACGGTCTTGCCATAATAATCGAGACCGCGCACCAAGCGTTGATTTACTTTGTAACGCAGACCGACCGCATCGAGCGCCGCGCACAATCGTTGAAAATGTGCGCGCGACTCTTCGTCCAAATAATCGCTCAGCGCCGGTGCGGCAACTAATAACTGCTGCGTACGCTCGTCTTTCGAATCGAGAATCCGCAGCGGATTGGTATGCAGCCGTCGCTGGCTGTCGGCATCGAGCTGTTCGGTATATTGCTCGAGATAGGCGACCAGGGCTGCTTTATAAGCACTGCGCGCGGCCGCCGAACCGATGCTATTGAGTTCCAGCACGACATGTTCGGCGATTCCCAGCTCCCGCCATAAACGGGCGGTTAAAAAAATCAGTTCGGCATCGATATCCGGCCCCTGCATCCCGAACGCTTCGACACCGATTTGATGGAACTGGCGCAGACGCCCCTTCTGCGGCCGTTCGTGGCGAAACATGGGCCCCGTATACCAGAGGCGTTGCGTCTGATTAAACAGCAAACCGTTCTGTTCGCAAGCCCGCACGCAACTGGCGGTGCCCTCGGGGCGCAGCGTTAAACTATCGCCGTTGCGATCCTCGAACGTATACATTTCTTTTTCGACGATGTCGGTTACTTCGCCGATCGAGCGCTTGAACAACTCGGTTTGTTCGAGAATCGGAAAGCGGATTTCCTGATAGCCGTAACCCGCCAATAACTTGGCCGCCGTGCGCTCGACGTACTGCCACAACACAGTTTGCTCTGGCAGGATATCGTTCATCCCGCGAATGGATTGGATCTTATTCATCAAAAAACAAACTCTGTTGGCCAACGCTCAAATATCTTAAACGCCGCAAATTTTTAGCGGACACTCGCACAAATCGAAACTAATGAGCGCCGATTTATTCGCTGTGCGCGATCAGATCTTTTTCGGCCTGCTGTTTATCCGCGGCCTTGCGTCGAATCAATTGCTCGAGGTGGTCGACCAGTTCCGCGTTCACTACCTTATGATCGGGCTTGCCATCGACATACACCAAATTATTCGGCGAGGCACCGGTCAAACCGATATCGGCTTCCTTCGCTTCGCCCGGACCGTTAACGATACAGCCGATCACTGCCACATCGAGCGGCACATTCAAATCCTCCAGACGAACCTCCAGCGCATTGAGCGTAGCGATCACATCGAAGTTCTGCCGCGAGCAACTGGGACAGGCGATAAAGTTGATGCCGCGCGTACGCAGCTTCAGGCTTTTCAAAATCTCGTAGCCGACTTTTACTTCCTCGACCACATCGGCCGCCAGCGATATACGTATCGTATCGCCGATGCCGTCCATCAATAACATGCCAAGACCGACCGCTGATTTAACGGTACCGCCGCGCAAACCGCCGGCCTCGGTGATACCGAGATGCAAAGGCTGATCGATCAAAGTGGCGATTTTTCGATACGCAGCCACCGCCATAAAGACATCGGAAGCTTTAACGCTGAGTTTGAAATTCTGAAAATTCAAACGATCGAGAAACTCCACGTGCCGCATCGCCGATTCGACTAAAGCATCGGGCGTCGGCTCGCCGTATTTCTTTTGCAAATCCTTTTCCAGCGAGCCGGCATTCACGCCGATGCGAATCGGAATATTTTTGTCGCGCGCGCAATCCACTACCGCGCGCACGCGATCCTCGCGACCGATATTGCCCGGATTGATACGCAGACAATCGACGCCGTATTCAGCCACCTTCAAAGCAATTTTGTAATCGAAATGAATATCCGCCACCAATGGCACGGTCACCTGCTGACGAATTAATTTGAATGCTTCGGCAGCTTCCATCGATGGAATCGATACGCGCACGATATCGGCGCCGGCATCGGTAGCGCGCTTGATTTGCGCGACCGTCGCGGCAACATCGCAGGTTTCCGTGTTGGTCATGGTTTGCACGGCAATCGGCGCATCGCCGCCGATCGGCACATTGCCAACCCAAATCTGCCGCGATTTTCGGCGTCGGATCGGGGATTCGAATTTCATGCGTGGATACCTATACGTGACGATGTCGGTTGGTGCCACCCTGCGCGATATCTCCTATGTAGCGGAATTATCATCGCGGCACCGATCAACTAATTACTAACAACCAATAACTAACAACTACTCGCGAAGCGAGCTAGCTGTTGCCGACGATAAGACGAGTCGAGCGATTGCCGACCGGTGGCGCGTCGACCTTCACCGGCGCGCCGTTATAAGCCATCTCCACGCCCGGCGCATAACCGAGCAATACCTTGAACGGGCCGCGGCCTTCGATTTGTAAC
>DATIED010000500.1:0-3367 GCA_035455965.1 Spongiibacteraceae bacterium | reverse complement strand
GATTACGCCGAGCGGTAGCTTCGCGTGCACCACCAGTGCGATGCAGGTCATCAGCGCCTGCGAAATAACGGCGGCGAACACCAGCTTTTCGTGGCCGCTGGCGCTGGCCTCGCCAATCGCAAAGCTGCCGCTGATCATAATGGCTGCCAACAGCAGGCCGAGTTGATCGGCGGGAATCCAAAATATCAGTGCGCCGGAAATCAATCCGGCGAGCGTGGTCTGCAGCGCCCACAGCCACATCCAGCGATTAAATTGGTGCGAGCCCGGCAGCGGCGGCCGGCGCTCGTAACGCAGACAGAAAACCGCCTGCAACAGATAAGCGCCGGTCTGCAGCCCGAACCACCACCACAGCGAGCGGTCTTGCGTAAGATAGAGGAACAGGCCGCCGACCACTGCGCTCAGTGCGACGGCACCGGCGATCGCCACGCGCCAGCGCGTGAAATGCACATGGAATAGCTCCGCTTCGGCCACCGATTGCCAGCCGGCTGCGGATGCCGGGTCGAGCGGTTCATGCAAATTCGACATGCGTGGTTATCCAGTGATAATTGTCTTTATGTCGCACAATAAGCGGATATCGATGTCCACCGCGCGGAAGTAACCTGAATATTTAACGATTCCAGGCGACCCGAAACGCGCGGATTCCTTTAATATACGCGCGCTGATTCAATCCCTAAAAAAATAACGAGTGCATTATGCAGCAAACCGATAGCCATTCGGCGCCATTGCTATCCGAACAGATCGCAGCGCAATCGTCCATATTGCATACCGGTGCGCAGCCGGACGCCAAACATTCAGTACAACAGTATTCGGTACAACAGCGCGTGCTGCTGGACTGCGCCAATCGCGTCAAGAGCGGTATCTTTGTCTATATCTGCCTATGGCTGGCAATCGGCGTGGCCAGTGGTTTGGCGAACGATCAGCCGCTTTTCTGGCTGAGCAACGTCGGCATTTTTGCGATTAATGCGCTGCTGCGTTTGTGGTTGCAGCTGAATCTGGAAAAGTGGGTGGTGCAGCGCCTGCGGCTCGCTAAAAACTTCTTCACCGTACTGCTGCTCTTGAATGTATTGCACTGGGGAGTGCTCACTTCGCTCTGCGTATTAATGCCGGGCCTGCAGGAGCTGCGCATGCCGATGCTGTTGGCCGCGTGCGGCATCGCCGCTTCGGTCGCTTCGGTGCTGGCGATTCATCCGCTGCTGCGCGTCGTATCGCCGATCGCGGTGGTGGCGCCGGTGGTGATCGCGCTACTCGTGCAGCCGACCTCGGCCAATGCGCTGATCGCCGTGCTGTGCAGCATTCTGGTGGTGTATTTCATCAGCGCGGCGCGCGTCATGTATAACGATTACTGGAGCGCCTTGAACAACAGTATTTTGTTGCAGCAGCGCGCCCAGCAACTGGAGGAGCTCAGCAACACCGATGCGCTGACGAAAATTCGCAACCGCCTGTATTTCGACGTCAACTTTGCCAGCGAGTGGAAGCGCGCCTGCCGGCATCGCTGGCCGATCGCCGTTCTGATCATCGATCTGGATCACTTCAAACATATCAACGATCAACACGGTCATGTGTTCGGCGATCTGTGTCTGCAAACGGTCGCGCGTTTATTGCAGGCCGAGGTGCAGCGCTCGGGCGATATTCTGGCGCGTTACGGCGGCGAAGAGTTCATCATTATGTTGACGCAGACCACGCTGTCCAGCGCCGCGGCGGTCGCAGAGCGCTTGCTGAAAGCGCTGTCCGAATACACGTTATATAACGGCGAGCACAGCGTGCCGGTGACCGGCAGCATCGGCGTAGCCAGTGCGATTCCGACTCTGCCCGATCAAGGTTATCGCCTGATTAACCGCGCCGACCAGGCGTTGTACCAGGCCAAGGAGCGCGGTCGCAATCAATTCGCGGTGTACGAGCAGCCGGCGACGGCGCGCGCGGATCTGTAAGGGCTGCCGCATCAGCATTCTGGTGCCAGCTCATTTTATTGGGCGCACTTTGCAGGTGGTAGGCAAAAATCCTGAAACGGAGTTATCGTTGAGCCGACCACACGACGGAGAACATCGCGATAAATAAATCAGCGCACGACATTACCAGTGCTATGACTAAAACCGGCGACAACCGCCGGCGCATTGTTGCCATCGTCGGTGCCGCCTCGGGCAATCTGGTCGAATGGTTCGATTTTTATATTTATTCGTTCTGCGCGATTTATTTCGCACCGGCATTTTTCCCCGCCGGCAACTCCACCACGCAGCTATTAAATACTGCCGGCATATTTGCAGTCGGCTTTCTGATGCGGCCGATCGGTGGCTGGCTGTTCGGGCGTATCGCCGATAAGCGCGGCCGGCGTGCCTCACTGCTGATTTCGGTGCTGATGATGTGCGGCGGCTCGCTGCTGATTGCCGTATTGCCGACCTATGCAACGATCGGCAACGCCGCGCCGGCGCTGTTGTTGTTGGCGCGTTTAATTCAGGGTCTTTCGGTTGGCGGCGAGTACGGCACCAGCGCGACCTATATGAGCGAAGTGGCGCTGGCGGGGCGGCGCGGTTTCTTTGCCTCGTTTCAATATGTGACCTTGATCGGCGGTCAATTGCTGGCGGTGCTGACGCTGGTGATTCTGCAACAGCTGTTGAGCGTCGAGCAGCTGCGCGAGTGGGGCTGGCGCATTCCCTTTGTGCTTGGGGCAATAGCGGCGCTGGTGGCGTTATATCTGCGTAAATCGCTGCGCGAAACCGCCAGTGCGGATGTCCGCGAGCGCGCCGAGTCCGGTACCTTTAGCGAATTGCTCAAATACAAACGCGCCTTTCTAACCGTGCTGGGTTTCACCGCTGGCGGCTCGCTGGTTTTCTATACCTTCACCACCTATATGCAGAAATACCTGGTCAATACCGCCGGCATGGCGACCACCACGGCGAGTTCGGTGATGACCGGTGCGCTGTTGCTATTCATGTTAATGCAACCGCTGTTCGGCGCGCTCTCCGATAAAATCGGCCGCCGTGCCTCGATGATCGGCTTCGGTCTGCTCAGCACGCTCTGCACGGTACCGATTCTGCACGCGCTGCGGGAGGTAACGAATCCCTACATTGCCTTTCTGCTGATTACTTTCGCGCTGGCCATCATCAGTTTGTATACCTCGATCAGCGGCTTGATCAAAGCGGAAATGTTTCCGCCTCAAGTGCGCGCGCTCGGCGTTGGCTTTTCGTACGCGCTGGCGAATGCGGCGTTTGGTGGCTCGGCCGAATATGTCGCGCTGCGGTTGAAATCGATCGGCGCAGAAACCGACTTTTATTGGTATGTAACCGCGCTGTGCGCGCTGGCATTGGTGGTGGCGTGGCGCATGCGCGATCCCGGTCGCGACGGTTATTTAAAGGATGAACCTTAACGGCCG
>DATIED010000499.1:0-2030 GCA_035455965.1 Spongiibacteraceae bacterium | reverse complement strand
AACATGCCGAAGACAGTATTTTATTCGTCGATCTCACTTTCGTACCACTGTTAAACGAGTTGACCGGGCGACTACCTACCGTCGCTAAGATTGTTCTGCTGTGCGCCGAGGCGGACGCACCGACAAACGCCAGTTTCGAGTTTCTCTGCTACGAAACATTGATCGCACCGCAACCAGACGAATTCGATTGGCCCACGCTCGATGAAAACAGCGCAGCATGTTTGTGTTATACATCCGGCACCACCGGCAATCCGAAAGGCGTGTTGTATTCGCATCGCTCGACGGTCATTCATGCGCTCGCCAGTTGCGTGCCGAACGGTTTGAATTTGTCGCGGCAGAGCGTGGTACTGCCAGTGGTGCCGATGTACCACGTATCGGCCTGGGGCCTGCCCTACTCCGGCCTGATGGCGGGCGCAAAGCTGGTTATGCCCGGCGCGCTGCTCGATGGTGCGGCCCTGTACGAATTAATTGAAACCGAGAGTGTTAATCTCGCTTTCGGCGTGCCTACCGTATGGCTCAGCATGCTGCAGTATCTCGAAAAAGTCGGCAAGAAACTGCCCCCCGGCATGACTTTCGGAGTCGGCGGTTCGGCGGCACCGCTCGCGTTGGTAGAGATGTTGCGCGAGCGCCACGACGCCTACCTGATGCCGCTATGGGGTATGACCGAAACCAGCCCACTGGCCACTTTCAGCGGCTGGACCGACGACATGCAAACAATGCCGCTCGAAGAGCGCAACCGCCGGCAAATTTCCGCCGGACGCGCGATTTACGGCATCGAGCTGGAAATTTTCGACGATGACGACCGGCCGCTGCCGCACGATGGCCAACAGTCCGGACAACTGCGCGTGCGCGGCCCATGGGTCATGCGTAATTATTATCGCAACGATTGCGACCCTTGCATCGACGGCTGGTTCGATACCGGCGATATGGCGACGCTCGATGCCGATGGTTTTTTACGTATCGTCGATCGAAAAAAAGATGTGATTAAATCCGGCGGCGAATGGATCAGCTCGATCGCATTGGAGAACGCCGCAGTCAGTCATGCGTCGGTGCGCGAAGCCTGCGTGGTCGGTATTCCTCATCCGCGCTGGGACGAGCGCCCGCTGCTGTTAGTGGTGCTGGCGGAGAATCACGAATTGGATAAGGAAGGAATCAACCAACACCTTGCGGAGAAAGTCGCCAAGTGGTGGTTACCGAACGACATTATTGCGGTGGAGGAACTACCACACACCGCCACCGGTAAGTTGCATAAGGTGCCGCTGCGCGAGCGCTATGCGAAGCATTATTCGTAATCTGCAAGGAAATTAGCGGCGCTTGAGTTGGCGACGCTAATTTATGCCTGAAAGCCTGACAAAATGAGCAACCACCCAGAGCATGTCAGCGCAGTAGCGTAGCCGCAGCCTTTTGTTGGACCGTGTTTCGCCATGGAAGGCGACAGCCGAACCTGTGCATGGATGCACGTCGTTGCGAAGAAAAGGCTGCGGCTACTGTGCCCAACTCAAATCAAAGCCCCGCGCTCATTTTGTTGCGCGCTCAGAGCGAGAACCTGCTTTAACAACTTTCGGCAGACGTTTATTTAAATAAATAAAATCGCGCACCACGGGATAGACCTCTTTATCCCAGCGACGACCGCTGAACACACCGTAGTGACCCACGCCGGTCTGCACATAGTGGCGGCGCTTGCTCGGCGGAATCGCCGTGCAAAGATCCTGCGCCGCCATGGTTTGACCGACCGAGCAGATATCGTCCTTCTCACCCTCGATAGTCAGCAGCGCAGTGCGCTGTATTTGCGTGAGATCGATCACGCGATCGCGAAACGTCATTGTGCCCAGCGGCAAATGATGCTCCTGAAACACGCGCTGCACCGTTTCCAGATAAAACTTGGCGGACAAGTCCATCATCGCAAAATATTCTTCGTAGAACTCGCGGGTAGCATCGACTTTTTGCAAATCGTCGCGTACTAAATTCGCGTACATTTCGACGATCGAATTAATATGCCGACCCACGTTCATCGACATAAAAGCGCTGAT
>DATIED010000498.1:0-3299 GCA_035455965.1 Spongiibacteraceae bacterium | reverse complement strand
GGAGAAATCGCGCTTCGGATTGACCGAAGTCGCCATATTGACGCCACCGATCTTGGGCTGCGCACCAAGCACTACGCCGGCATCGATATTGACGCTGTCGTCTTTCTTGATCGCGGTATCGGCTTTTTTACTGGAGGTGGTACTCTCCGATAACACGATGGTGATCACGTCGCCGATGCGGCGCGCGCGTTTATCCTCGAATAGCGAAAGGCCGCCATTAGCCTGATAAATACCACCTTGATTGGGCGGTGGCGGCAACATCGAAGGTGCCGACACCGGCGCATATGCGGGATCGCCGGGCTTAATGGGTGGCCCGATGACGCAACCGCCGACGGCGCTCAGTAGCGCTATCGCCAGCGCGCCTTTTGCCCACTTAACAAACATCGTCATAACAATTACCTGTCAAAGCGTCTGCGTAATGAACTGCAGCATTTCGTCGGCGGTTTTGATGACTTTCGAATTCATTTCGTAGGTGCGTTGCGTGGTGATCATGTTGACCATTTCCTCGACCACGTCGACGTTGGAAGTCTCCAGCGTATTTTGCTCGACGCTACCAAAGCCGCTGTTGTTGGGCTGCCCCTGCTGCGGAGAACCGCTCGCCGCCGTCTCCAGATATAAATTCGCACCGATCGCTTGCAGACCGGTCGGATTAATAAAATTCGCCAATTGCAGTTGGCCGATCTGTTGTGGCGTGGGCGAACCGGCAATCTGTACCTCGACAGTACCGTCCTTGCCGATCGTGATACTGGTGGCATCTTGCGGAACGGTGATCGACGGCTGCACCTGCAGGCCGTTCGGCGTGACGATCTGGCCATCCGAATTTAATTGGAACTGACCATTGCGGCTATACGCGGTGCTGCCGTCCGATTGCAGAATCTGAAAGAATCCGTGGCCATTAATCGCCAGGTCCAATGGCTTCTCGGTGACTTCCAGATTGCCTTGCGTGAACTGTTTGGTGGTGCCGACGACTTTAACGCCGGTGCCGAGTTGCAAACCCGAGGGTATTTGCGCGTCCTGGGTTGCGGCCGCGCCGGGCTGACGGCGAATTTGATACAGCAAATCTTCGAATTGCGCATCGTCGCGTTTAAAGCCGATGGTGGCCGCATTGGCCAGGTTGTTCGAAATCGTCGTCAAGCGCGTGTTCTGTGCGCTGAGACCGGTTTTGCTAACCCACAGTGCCTGCATCATGTTCGCTAACCCTCTTTGTTTGATCTGGAGGCGGCGGCGATGGCTCCGACTCCGCAATAATTTTAAAAATTTACCGACGCCAATCGGTTACCAAACCTGAAGCATTCTTTATGAAACCTGCAGCAACTATTCATGAAAAACTGCAGCAGCTCTTTATGACACCTGAAGCAATTTGGTCGCCGAAGCGCTGTTATCCTCGGCGGTGCGCATCAGTTTCATCTGCACATCGAACTGCCGCGACAGCGCGACGATATTGGTGAATTCATTGATGATGTTGACGTTGGAGCCCTGCAGAAAACCGGAGTGCAACTGCACGCCGGGATCGGCGGCAAGCGGCTTTTGATCGGCACGCAAACGCATCAAACCATCCTCGCCCTTTTGCAATTGCGCATCGGTTGGTTTTACCAATTTGATACGGCCGATTTGCGATAAACCGTTCGGCGCCTGCCCCTCTTCCTGCACGGAGACTGTGCCATCGGTGCCAACCTGCAGATTGGTATACGGCGGCACGGTAATGGGACCGGTATCGCCGAGTACGTTGTGACCATCGGCGGTTTGCAATTGGCCGAGCGCCGTGACACGCAATGCGCCGGCACGCGTGTAAGCTTCGCCGCCACCCGGACTCTGCACGGCGATCCAGCCGCCGCCGTCGACGGCGACATCCAGCTCGCGGCCGGTTTCGCTAAGCGTGCCCTGTGCCAGATCGGTGCTGGGGCTTTCGGTTAAGGCGTAGGCGCGCGTCGGCAAGCCATCGCCGTAATACACACCCATGGCCCGCGCCTGCTCATAGTCAGCGTGGAAGCCAATGGTATTGGCGTTGGCCATATTGTTGGCGTGCACAGCCTGCGCGCGCGCAATATGTTTGCCGCCAGTCATGGCGATATAAACCGCTTTGTCCATCGCTGTCTCGACCTCTGCTGCCTGGCTCCGCGCTTCGCATACACATCTGCAAATCGCCGAGCGTCAATAAAACTATCGTTAACAGGGTGAGAGCAATATCGGTGCCAAGCGCCAAATATCGCTTAAGCTATTGATTTTTATGAATCTGAAAATAAAAAAGCCGCTAGCAGTAGCGGCTGAGGGAAAACCTCTGCCGGTGCGGCGACAACTATTGCCGCAACCGGTAGAGATTAAAACTAGCGGAGGTTGATGATCGTTTGCGTGACCGCATTATCTGTCTCGATGGTCTTCGCATTCGCTTGATAATTGCGTTGCGCAAGAATCAGGTTGACCAGCTGCGAGGAAATATCGACGTTCGAATCCTCCAGCGCACCGGCTTGAATCGAACCGCGCGAGCCCGACTTCGGCGCACCGATGGTTGGCTGTCCCGAGTCGAACGATTCCGCCCAGGATGTGTTGCCGACCGGTGCCAGGCCCTGCGGGTTGGCGAAATTAGCGACCGCTATCTGTCCGAGAGTCAACGCCTGACCGTTCGAGTAACGCGCAAACACGGTGCCCGAATCATCGATATTAATACCGGCCAAACGACCGGTCGCATAACCATCCTGATCCAGTGCGTTGATCGTGGACGCGGTGCCATATTGCGTCGACGAGCCATAATCAACCTCAAAATTTAACGCCGCCGCTCCGCTTGGCGCCGGCCACGTGTCGGCCAATGCAACCGCGGTACTCGGCACGCCCGCCGCCGGGGGAACCGGCACCGCGACGGTACCGGTTAACGAACCGCTGGTATTGAAGGTCAGACTGCCGAGCAAATGCGAAGTACCGGTGTTATCCAGGTCGCTGCGCACATCCCATTGCGAACCGCCGCCAGCCGGCACGGTCGCCGTTTTGACATAGTACGTGGTCAACAAATGCGAGTTACCCAAACTATCGTAAACCGTCGCGGCCGTGGACCAGTTATAACTGGTCGGATCGGTGGTGCTAAACGTACCGGTGGCGGGCACGACCTGGGTCGAATCCAATTGCAGTTGCAAATTTACTTCGGTGGTGGCGCTGGGATTAATATTATCGGTTTGAATCTGCAGGTCTTGCGGAGCCCCGCTCAAAATCGTTCCGGTAGAGTCGGCCCGGTATCCCTGCAGGCGGCCACCGTTCGACGATGTGATATAGCCCTGGTTGTCCAGACCGAAATTGCCGGCGCGGGTATA